>NZ_JASJXO010000001.1:0-284931 GCF_035018625.1 Subtercola sp. RTI3
CTTAGGCACAACAACATCCTTCCAGCCCGCCCTCCGGGCAAGCCAACTCAGATGTCACCTATCCGTGCAGCAGACCCCAGCGACGCCCTGGGCGCCGGCCAACTCGACCAGTGAAGCCTTGTACTCAGGCATCACCTCAAGGAGACGTTTGACCGTGTCCTCGCCGCCGCCGAGCTTCGTTACCAAGTCAGCGAACTGCTTCGACGCAGACGAGTAATCCGTCTTTGCCAGATCGCCGAACGACGTCCCGATCTGTTTAAACGTGGCCTCGTTCGTCTTGTACACGTCAGAGAGGTGCGACATGCCGAAGCTCGCACCGTCGACCCACTTCACGAACCCCGAGCGGGTTTCGTCTCCGAAACCGCCAGAGATCTCTTTCAGCGACGCAAGTGCGCCCGATGTCGCGTCGATCGAGACGCCCGACTTCGGGAACAGATCGTCAATGTTCTTGAGCTTCAAGTTGTCCAGTGAAACATTCACAGCGGCGAGCTGATCTGCGGTCAACTGTCCCTGAGCGCCGAGACCAGCAAAACCACTGATGAGGGCAGTCACCGCGAGAAGGACGCCGCCGCCCTTGCCGAAGCCGATGGCAACGGACTTGCCGCTCAGGCTCAGCTCCTGCATCGCCAGCTTCGTGGCTGCGATCTTGGGAATTAGAGCAATGAAGCCGCCACCGAGCAAACCAACGGCAGCCAGAAGGACACCGAAAATCAGCCCCGCCGCGAGCACCGGTGCCGGCAGATTGCCCACGGTGTCAACTACGTTCGTGAGGCCTTGTACCAGTGCGCGTAGGGTTTCGTTCGCCGACGACCCTGTCTGAATGAGTGCGGTGTCGATCGAGCCAGACAGAAATTCAAGGTCGCCCCTGAGATTGTCGAGCTTGATACGGGCGGTTTCGGCTGCGAACCCAGAGTCGTTGACCTTATTGGTCCAGTCCTCGATGCCCGCTGCGCCCTGGTCGTAGAGGACTGATGCTGAGCGGACAGCGTCCGACCCGAAGATCGTCGCTAGAGCGGAGTTCCGCTGCTCCTCGGTGAGGCCGCCGAGCTTTGTCTTCAACTGGTCTGCGATGCCCGAGAATCCAAGCATTTTGCCCTGCGCGTCGTACACGCTGATGCCGTACTGCGACATCACGCCCGCAGCCTTGGTCGAGGGGTTCTCGAGCGCCAGCAGCATGGTCTTCAGCGAGGTGCCCGCGTCGGAACCGACGAGGCCCGCAGATGCGAAAGCCGCAAGCGTACCCGTGGTCTGCTCGATCGACTGGCCTGCCTGAGATGCGACAAGGCCACCCTGCTTCAGTGCCTGACCGAGGTCATCAACTGAGCCCTGCGCCTTGCCCGCACCGGCAGCCAGAAGGTCAGCTATATGCGGTACGTCGGTGCCAGCGAGCTTGAACTGCGTCATCGCCGTAGCTGCGAGCTCCGCAGCATCAGCGACACCGAGACCACCAGCCGAGGCGAGAGACATCGCGCCCGTTAGTGCGCCGCCAAGAATGTCGGCGGTTGAAACGCCAGCCTTGGCCAGCTCGTTCTCGGCGTCTGCAGCTTCCTTCGCCGAGAACACCGTGTCGGCGCCCGCTTTGATAGCGGCCGATCGCAGCAAGTTCATGTTCGAAGCGGACTCGTGCGTGGACGCCTGAACCTCGGACATCGCCTGATCGAACTCAGCAAACTTCGACACCGCGAGGCCAACACCCGCCGCCGCTGCCGCGCCCAGGCCAATGAGAAGCGGCCCGGCCGTCGACGACAATTCCTTGATCGCGTCGCCACGCTGCGCGAGCTGCTCAGCAGCACTACCCGTGTCACGAGTTGCCTGAGCTGCCCGCTCCATACCCTGCACATAGTTACTGACCTGCGCCGCAAGGGTTACTCGCACTGTCCTATCGGTCATCAAAACCTCCAGGGAGTACGTATTCAGCTATATGGTTTGACGCATGACAACAGGGGATGCAAAGGTTGCCGGCGACGGAACCGTACGGATCATCGCGGGCGCAGTATTCTGCTTGCTCGGTGTATGGGGTGTGTTCCGGCTGCCGTTCGCAGTGGCGACAGGGGAAGGCGCAACAATCGCCGGCGGGCTGACGAGCGTATTGCTTTTTGGTGGGCTGGGCGTCTTCTTGCTTGTGCGCGGGCTCATCGCGCGCGGCAAGTATCAGCGGCCCTCGAGCGACTGACCTTCCGCCACAGGGGTGTAATCGACGCGCCTGACCGGGAACACCTTGCCGTTGAGGTTCGCTTTTTCGCCATGTGATGCCCGATAGGCGTCGACTGCATCGAGGCGTGCTTTATCGGCCCAATCCGTTCGGACCTCGTCAGCCACATATCGGTAGCCACCCGTGTACTTGGTGGGGTCCGCGTCAGGGTTCGTCGCTTCGGCGAATGGAAAGCCGTGGGTACCGAGACCTTCTTCGCGCAGCTGGTGTGCGAGCATCAGTTCGATGTCGTCTTCATCCCACTGCTGCAACTGAGAGTGCGGAATTCCCATGACAATGCACAGTGCTAGCTCGGCGCGGAGTCTCCCGTCGACTCCAAGACTTTTTTTAGGCGTTCGATGCGCTCCGTCGGCTCCGTCTCGTTGAGCATGTAGGAGGCCTGCGTGAGCAGCGAGTACGACGAGGGCGCCAGCGTCGAGAAGAACTCTTCCCACTCGTCTGTCGTCTGAACGAGTTCGTCGGTGCCCTCGAGGATGCGGGCGTCAACCATGATCGCGGCCTTGAGTGTTGACTCAGTGCTGTAACCGACCTGAGCTGAAAGACGTGCCCAGAAACTCGGGTCGGAACGGTAGATCTTCACAGTCACCAACGATTCGACTTCTGCAGCATCTAACTTCGCGAGGCTGGCTCGCGCCGCGACGCCACTGGCCATGCCAGCCCGCTTGTCGCTGTCGGCCGCCGCTATCTCGGCCATGAGAGCGTCGCGTTCATCGGTCGCGTCGGAGTCCATCGCGACGACGACAATCTTGAAGTTGCGACGAGCCTTCTTGGCTTTGGCAACCTTTTCTTTGTGACTGAGCATTCTGTTTCCTCCGCTGATATTTCCGCTGATGGGTTGAGCCGGCCGGATGCTCAGCGGGAGACACCCGGCCGGGGCTTATTACGTGAGGGTTACGGTGCGAATGACCGAACCCAGCGCCATCGACTGCTCGATGCCGAACTTGCCGTCGTCGCCATTCAGCGGCGACTGGATGCCGAGGGTGCCAGCGATGACGCGGCCTGTCTGTGCGGCAGCGAAGTCGGTCGGGTTCGACACGCTGCGACGTTCGAAGAACCAGCCGGGAGAGTAGGCGGTGAGCAAAACAGCGGCCGAGTTCGGGTCAGCCGAGTCCACGTACTGCATCTTCAGGCTCGCGTTGATCTTGCCGAGCGATTCGAGGTCCTGCGGAAGCGACTTCCGCGGGTCCTTCACGATGTCCTGCGTCTGGTCTGGTGCCCACCCGCCAGGGATGAACGAGTACGTGACCCGCTTGCCAGCCTTCACGGCAGCAGCAGTGATCGTGGCAGGCACTGCGCCAGCGACCCAAACAACGGTCAGGTTGCCCAGCACGTCTACTGCCGGGGCTGGAATTTCAATAACGTCAACCATCGGTCGACTCCTTTACTCGTAATCCCGCTGATTACAGATGCCCCGGAAGGGCTCACCGCACAGGTAGCGCGGTGAAAAATTAGGCCGGGTAGCTTGAGAAACCGCATTCGGCAACATGGAAGATGACCCACGGTACGAGTTCCTTGTCGACCTGAATTGCAGCCGGTGAGTTCCACCAGATCGGGTCGGGAAGCTCTCCTGAGATGACCGGGGTGACACCCACACCCACGCCGCCAGGCACAAGCACCTCGCCGACCTTCTCGCCGATTAGCGCCGCCTGATCAGCGGTCACCCCGACCGAGTGGATTATCCATCGTGGGTTCTTCGTGAATCTTCCAGAGCTCGCACGCGTAGCCGTATTCGTGCCGCTCGAAGGATGAATCACCACGTACGGCGGAGCAACCTTCATCTGCTCAGGGATGATGCCAACGAACGTCTTAGACGCAAGCGCTGGGATGGTCTCGACTTGCGCTTTCAGCCACGCCGTGTGCGTGCGGCTCACGAGCCAAGACCGTTCAGCGCTTGATCAATGGCAATCTCGATGCCGCGCTGAAAATCGGCCTCGTTCTCGTTCAACGACGCCAACCCGTAACCCTTTGGCGGGCTGGTTGGCGAGCCGTACTCGGAGATGAAACCAAGCGAACCCTGCGCCTTTCCTACCTCAATGCCAATCTCAGAGCTGATCGGTGCCTGGGGGGAACTCTCTGACGTGATGTCGTAGTTGATCGCCCGGGCGATGCCGCCCAGGGTGGGGGAGCCCTGCGCTTTACCCTGCCAAGTCCGTTTGATTTTCAGCGAAGTGGTGTTCAGTGCGGCACGAATGTTTCGCCGCGAGACGGGGGCCGTTGCATCGAGAGCCGTTGCGAGGCTGTCGATCTGAGAGAAATCGAACGATACGCCGTCAGCCATAGTCAGCTCACAATCTCGACGGGGAAGCGGCGGGCGGTTGAGAATGACTGAACATGCCCGCCCCGGATGACCATGTGCACCCCAACGGACTCGGGGTCAAGAGGATTCGCGGTGATCGTCGCGACATCGTCGGGCAGTATTCTGCCGGTGCCGGAAATCGGTAGAGACAGCACGCCCTCCTGACGGGCCAACGACTGGCCTTGCACGTCAGCTTCTCGAACGATGGGGGAGACGAACCTGAATCGGCACGGCCCCTCGTACATCGTCGTCAAGACCTTCGGATACAGCCCCGTTGACTCATCGATCGGGCCAAGAGTTTCCCGGGTCACCGCGCACTGGGCAGACATCAGTGACTCGGCGACCGTGCGCCCGAAGAGAGTTGCGCCAGATGCGATGCTCATCGGGTCATCTGCGAGTAGACACCGCTCGCCCCGTACTGGTTCTGCAGGCTCAGGATATTGCGGTCGCTCAGGGCCATGCCGGACATGTCGCCGGCGTCAGCCCATGCGGCCTTGAAGTCGTCAATAGCGACTGACGAGAGCCCGCCGGCAGTGAGCCCGAGCTTGAGTTCGAGAGGGATCAGAGTTTGTGAGACGAGCACACAGGCCCATCGTTTGAGACCTTCAGGCGCGAGCGCGTAACCATATGTGAAGGTCACGGTCACGGGGTCGTCGTGGGTGAGCCTGTAGCCTTGGGAGACGAATGTTTCGGCGCTGAAATCGTCAGTGTTGGTTGAGTAGAAGCGGTTGTACGGGTCGATGCTGAGCACCATGTCGCGGCGCGTGTACGGTACGTCGATGCCGGCGCGCCGGACGCTGTCGACGGAGATCAGCGGCTTGGCTGGAATCTCGACAGTGCCGCCGTCGGGCTGCGCTTCATAGGTGACCTGAGACTGCGGAAAGACGTTCTGCCCGATGACGTCTTCACGGAGATACGCGGATGCTGCCTCAAGCAGGCTCGTGATCCATGCTTGCTCGTCAGTATTGAACGTGCGGTTCAGCATGGTGCCGAGATCTGTGTACGTCGCGAATGCCTGCACGATGCCCCCTTGGACGTTGTGGGTCGTTGGACGGCACCACCGAAGCGATGCCGCCCAACGGGTTGTTGTGGGTCAGGTGATGATGCCCGCGGTGCGCAGCGAGACGATCAGCGCGTTCAGCTGTGTGCCAGCCGAAGTGCCATCAGCAGCAACGGTCGCCGGGGCGACAAGAGCAGCCTTCTTGACCTGGCCTGCCGTACCCGCGGTCGCCGCCGCGTTACCGCCGACGACGCCCGCTTCGAGGTTCTGCATCTGGGCCGGAGTGGGTTTGACCCGTTCGCCGTTCGCCCAGACGCCAGGCGTGTACGTCGCCACGGGTCAGGAACCCGTGTAGTAGACGACACCGGTCGGCTTGATGACCTTGCCGCCGTAGACGTGCAGACCACGGTAGCGGTCCGCGAAGGAGTCGTTCGCGCGCAGGGCTTCCACCTTGTCGAGCTGCGACACGTAGGCCGCGGCGTTCTGGTGGAACGCGACGAACTGCGGGTAGTTGACGACAGGCAGGTTCGCGGCCGACACGATGCGCATGCCGAGGATCTTGCCGATGGTCGCCTCGCGGAGACCGTTGTTGTCACCCGAGGTGTCGAAAGCCGTGAGCTTCGAGTTCGCCTGCAGAAGCAGGGCCTCGAACTCGGCGTTGATGCCAACCACGCGGTTGGCCGCGGGCACCTTGGCCTTCTGCAGCTGCTTGCGCGCCGAGACGAGCAGGTTCCACGCGGCATCGCCCGAGGTCGGCGTCGCAGGCGAACCAGCGAGAGCCGTGCCGTTGGTGATGAGGAGCCCACCAATGAACGCGTCCGAGTCGGTCGCGAGCGCGTCGCCGGCAGCGTTCGTCCAGTCGCCGAACGAACCGGCAGCCTGGGTGGCATCGATGTCGTCGATCTTGAAGTCGAACGACTTCTCCTGATTGATGAGCAGGTCTACACCGGTATCACCGATGTTCTGCGCAGAGGTGACACGGCCGGCGGCCTTGTAGTCGGTGATGTCGGGGGCGACGACACCGGTCAGCTTGACGACATTGCCTTTAGCGGCAATGCCCTCGTACTTGCGTGAAACGAGGGTCGGAAAGACAACTTCCGCGACCCACCGATCGATGGTCTGATCCGACCATACGGACGGAATGAAGTTCGCTACAGTCATGTGGACCACAGCTCCTTATCTGGTTGGTTAGGCGGAGATGCCCATGAGGTTGTTGATCCGCCCATCCGCGCGTGCTTTCGCGCGCTCGGCGGCGGGCAGTGCGGTGTACTGCGACTCGGTGAGCTGGGTGACCTTCGTCTCCTTGCCCTTCGCGCCCTGGTCGGCGGTGGCGTCGAATCGACGCACCGGAGCAGCAGCGAGATGTGGCTTGCGTGCGATGAGGTCATCGATGGCTTCGTCGAGCGCGTCTGAATCGACATCGCCGTTCGCGTCGACAGAGAGTTCCTTGAGATCGATGTACAGGTGCGCGTCAGACGGGTCGGCGAGCTTGCCCTTGGCCGCAGCCTTGAGTTCGCTCTTGACCAGCCGAGTGTTCAGCGCGTTGGTCGCCTCGCTTGCACCCTCACGCCGGGCCGCGTCAAGCGCAGCCTGTTCAGCGGGGAGGTCCTTCGCCGCGGCCGCGGCTCGAAGCTTCTCGAGTTCGGCTTTCGCTTCTCGCGCGTCTTCACGTGCCGCGTTGCGCGCCACCTTCATGCGGTCGAGAGCCTGCTTACCTGCGTCGGCGAGAGCGGATTCGCCTTCGCCTTCGTCGTCGATCTCTTCGTTTTCGTTCTCTGCCTCTTTGGCGGCTTCTTCCGCTGCCGCGGCGGCCAGTGCGGCCTTGTCGGCTTCGGTTTCAGTGCCCTGAATATTTGCTACGGACATGCCTGTTGCTCCTTTGAGGTGTGCTGCCGCGTTGCGCGACGTTCTTCCGCCCGAAAGGAGCGGGAAGTTTTGAGCACAAAAAAGGCGCCTCGCGGGGAGACGCCTGATGTGCGGAGTTAGAAGACGCCCATGGCTCTTGCGAGCCGCTGGACTGATGCGGGGGAGTCTGCGACCTTCGCAAGTTGCAGGTCGTATTGATCCTGAATCAGCTGACGCTGCAGAGGCGTGATCAGCTGCGGCTTCGAGTACTTGTCAGCCGAGTTCTCACCGATCGACCGCGGCAAAATGCCCGTGTTCGCGATGTCGAGGCGGGCCTTGGAATCGAACAGCCGGCGCTCGGCCGCCGTCATCGTGTAACGGTTCAGCGGGTCACGAATCCCGGTCGCGTTGGCATCGAGCACTGCGTTCGATGCCGCGCGCGCCTTCCCGCCTTTGCCGAGCTGGCCGAAGCCTTGCGCTGCGGGTCCCGTGCCGATGATGTTGCCACCACGAATTTGCGGGCCGGTGATGTAACCGTTCTGTTCCATCATCTTCACCGCGTTCGTGCGTGTTCCGGCGGTGCGGTAGATGTCGTCGATCGACATCTTGTGCGGGGTACCGTACTGCGCATTCGATTTCACGGTGCCCAGTCCGCGGGCCCGCAGGTTCTCGACACGGTAGATGTCGCCGCCGTCCCGGATAGACCGAGCTTCGATGCGACCAAAGAGTTTCGTCTGGTCATCGTTCGACAGCGAGTGGAAGTATGCGTACGGGTCAGTGCGCAGGTCGCCGGACGTGTCCTCAGATGCGGGGATATGGCGGCAGTCGCAGCGTGGGTGGCGGAGAAAGCCCGAGTTCCACCTGAACCATTTGCCCGCCAAGATGATGCAACGCGAGCACGAAGGCGCGTTCAGCATCCGCACGTAGCCTGAGATAGCTGGGCGTGCGCCCATGTCGGCCTGCGCCACGCTCCGGCCAGTGTCGGCGAGGATCGTGAGCGTCGTTCCGGTCAGCCACCTGCCCGCCTGGGCGAGAGCCGACTGCGTGTCGCGCCCGCTCCCGACCGCGACCTTCGCTTTCGTGACCGACGTGTCAAGCAAGTCGTTCACGAGTCCGCCGGCGGGGGTGAACTCCACGAACGCCTCGGGAATGATCGCGTTCGCGGTAGGAGCGGACTGCCCAGTCTCGGCGAGCACGGCAGGCAGGTACGCCGCCGAGGTAGCGACCGCTGCCAGCCGCCCGACACGGAGCACGTCGGCGATCTGCGGGCGAAGACTCTTCCACGACGGGTCGAAGTCGCTGCCCATCTGGCGCCACAGCTTGCCTATCGATGCAGCCGTGGCGCCGGCGATGGACTGTTGCTGCTGGTAGTAATCAAGCGACGACTGCGGGTACTGAACCAAGCTGAGCCAGTCCCCTCGTCGCCGCCGTGATCTGCGGGTCAACCGCTTCCTGCTCAACCATCGCCATGACCCTCTCGATCTCGAGCGGGTCGAGGCCGTCGATCTCCATCAGGTACTCGAGTGGGTAGCCGAGCTGCTTCTTCTTCAGAAGGGCATCAGCCAGTTGGGCCTCCGAGCGGATCTCCGGGTTCATCCACGTAGGAACAGCGAGACGCGCCTGCTCGGCGAGCGCCTGGTCACCCTTCGCGAGCGCGATGAGCCGGAATAGCTCACGCATCGCCGGGTTCGTGAAGGTCTGGAACTCCAGAACCTTCTTGTTGAGCCCAATCTCCGACGCCTTCAGCCCGTCACCGTTCACGTTCGAGATGCCCTTATTGGTCACCAGATACGTCGGCGGTGTGCGCGTCTGAGCGGCGATGTGGCCCACAGCGATCTCGATGGTGTCCGTGAACACGTCGAGCGCCGCGGCGGGCCACGAATCGATCTTCGCGGACTCGCCCGACAGGTATAGAAGACGCTTTTCGGCGAGATCCTTGATATCGGCCGGCTTCTCGCCGATCCTCTTTCCCTCAGAGTCAAGAATGGGAATCATCGGCGGCTTCGACGCCAGCACCACCCGTGCAGGCATCGAGGCGTAGTCGGCAGAGAGGAACAGGTACGCCCAGAGAAGGTTGATGGCGTCCTGCATTGGCATGACGCCCTGAATCTCCGAAACAGGGTCGCCGAGCAGAGTCGGCCGGTTCTGGAACTCGACCACGTTCACAATCCCCATAGGGTTCACTGCCGGCCACGGCTCAGCCGGGATCTCGCGGGGCATCCACCCCCAGTCGCCCTCGTAACCGGGGCGGTTCTGCTTCGCCTGCGACTGCCGGTCGTTGCGGGTAACGGCGCGCTTCCGCTCGTACTTGAATAACCAGGTCGGCGTGTAAAGGGTTGCGTACTCCTTCTCGTCATCCATCCACGTCTTTAGCGCTGCACGCCGGAGCCGAGGGTTCACGAAGTCGTACTCAATCTCCACCTGCGACGGGTGCTCCCACGTCACGATCGGATTGTTGTCCGAATCGCCCCACACGATCACGAAAGACCGACTCGTCGCCAGCGTGGTCACGAACCCCATCGACGACTGCATGTCGAGCTCGTTCCGCAACCACTCCTCGTGCAAGGCCTTCGCCGCGGTCGCCTCACCGTTGATCTTGATGCCGGTGTACTTGATCCGCTCAGCCTCAGCGTTCACGACCGGTCCGCACCAGTTGTCGGAGAATCCGTCGTAGCGGGCGGCGTTCGCACGCTTCCACTCCGCTGTCGCAAAACTCAGCGGCTGCTCGCCGTGGAAGTACCGCTCCCGGTTATCGATCTCCGGGCGTCGTGCATTCAGCCTCGTGTGGATCCTGATGACCAATTTGAGGGCTTCCTCGGCATCCAAGAGCGCCTCCAATTCGGGTGGGTCAGTAGTAAACGTCGTTCGATTCGTCGAACTCGGTCTCGCCATCGGCGATCGCGTCCAACGTCGCTTCGTGCGCGAGAGTGCCAGACATGGCTTGGTCGATCTTTCGGTGCTCGTCAGGCTTGCCGATGATGTACTTGTCACCCGGGCGCGCCCGCGTGACAGCGTTCTTCACGTGCTTCGCCACCTGCTCGTCACCGTCGTGCGTGAACAGCGAGTCCACATTCGACACGTCCGTGCGAATCCGCTCGAGCGCCCCGTGCATCCGGCCGACCTGGTTCGTTGGCCACTTGATGTACTTCTTCTCGCCGAACTTCGCGCCGAGCATGTCGGCCTCGGTCTCCCAGAACTGCGGGTCCATATAGAAACGCACGATCTGGTAGTTCGCTTCGAGCCACTCAAACGCTGTCATCACCTCAGAGCGGGGAATACGGCCGCCCCACTGCTTCGGATCCCACAGCGTGGGCCGCTTCTCGCCGCCAACGTCGTACGTTGGCGTGAACTGGTACTGACTCAGCGTCTCGAGACGGATGCCCGTCCAGTCGTTGTTGTCAGAACCGTCGAAGCCGCCACAAACCTTCGTGCGGAATTCCACCACAATCGGGGTGACCTTCTTCCTATCCCAGTTGCCCAGAGGCATCCAGACACCAGAGCCCGACACCACCCGGTTGCCGAAGAACCGTTCCGCCTGGGCGGGGTCGGTTTTCATCAGCTCGGCGGCCTCAGCCTCGATCGATGCGAGATCCACCCACCATGAACCCGCGTACACGTATTCGTGAATGAGCTGCCGGTCCGCTTTCCGTGCGTACACGAGAGGCTTCCCGTCCTTGCCCTTCAGAACAAGGTCAGGGTCGCGGTAGAAGATGAAGCAGTCATCCGCGTCGGAGTCGTAAGTCTGCTGCGCGTACGAGTTCAGCGCAGGATCCCACGCGTTCGTCGTGCCATGCGTTCGACCACCCATGCCGGCGGCGCCACGACGCTGCGTCTCCGCAACATCGATCATCTTGTTGGACTTCGTGTACAGCCCAACCTCGTCCTGCTCAGCATCCGAGATCGGGTTACCGAGACGAGAGTTCGCCGATGCGGTCACGACATCGATGCGGTCGAGGTCGTCGTCGCCGTTCTCCGAGAGGATGCGGATGAAGCCCTCGCGCACAGCGAGCAGCGCACTCAGCGGGCCAAGCTTGATCATCGCGCGAAGCGGCCGGTAAATATTGTCGGCCTGATCCTCCGAGTTCGCGGTGATCTGGATCAGTGGGGAAGGGTGACGCATCCCGATCGGGTCGCCCGCCGCATACACATACGGGTCGTCTTCGTCATCATCATCGCCCCAGCCGCACGGGCATCCATGATCGGAGCACACGTACATCTCGCCGCCGACAGCCCACCCGCCGAACACGCTCGGCCCGCACGCCTCAAAAGCGACCTGCGCCGCAGACCACGGCCCCTTGCCGGTCTTCTGCGGTGCCACGATCAACGTCTGCCGATACACGAACGCCTGGTTCAGAAGCGGCGGGTTCTCCGGGCCAACATCATCCGGATGAACGAACACCGACTCCGGACGGATCCGGTACCGATTCGCCGTGCACCAGAACTGCCAGTCAGCCATCTCAAAGGCCTTGCCGCGAGTGAAACCGTTCGGCACACGGCAATGACGCGTGATCCACGCATCCGCCAAGTCGCCGAGAGTGGGGAAGTCGACGAGGAACTCACTCATCGCTCACAGCACGAAGACGACGCTTCGGCTCAACAGAGGAAGGATCGGCACGAACCCGCTGATTCGCAACCTCATCGACAGCGATCGCCCAGCCGTTCTCCTTCAACCCCGCCGGGGTCAGACCGATCTGATCCCGGTAGCGGTGCAGCTGACCGACGAGAGCAGCAGACGCGCTCGGATCGAACTCCACAACAGCTTTCAGCCGGCAGTACTCACCGATGATCGGCCAACGCCACGACTGCACAGCCCAAGCACACGCCTGCGGAGTCGTCCAAGCCTCAGCCCAGATGTCAGCCTCACGCTCACGGAACGACTCGGTCTCTCCGTCGTCGCGCTCCTTTACCTTCCGACGCTCAGTACCGGATCCTTCGAAGTACTCCATGAACAGCACGATCGGCTGCAGAGGGAACTCGGGAACGACGCCAGCGAATCCGCCAGCCGGCAGTGCGCTGAGCACCAGATTGCGGCGGTCAGACCGCTCGGACTTCGGGTCGGCCTGAGGCCCAGATCGATTGCGTGCACCACCTGAAACCATTTTGGTCATACCTCCGAGCAGCGTTGCGCCGCATCACATCGCAGCCCGTTGCGGGCCACTTTCGAAACTTTTGAACCATCCGCAAGGTTTAGTCACCTCCCCGGCGGTCCAGGGCGGCGGTCTGGTTGGGGTCACCCCCCACCCTTCAGCGCTCTTGCCGGGCTGTTTCGGGGCGGGTTAGTTGGCTTGGTGCCAGCCGCCGGGCTGTTCGGCTGCTGTTGCTTTGTCGTGACACGGTTTGCATAGTCCGCGACCGTGGGTTGGGTCGTTGGGGTTCTGTCCTGTGTCTGTTAGTTCTTTACGTGATGTGGGCCAGTGGTCTGCGATGTTCGCTTCTGCTGCGTTGCAGATGACACAGATGGGGTCACGTTGGAGAACTTCGTTTCGGAAGCTGCGATGCCCGGCGCTGTTGTATCCGCGTTGTGTTGCGGTTCCTCTGCGTTTGTCAGCATCTACCCGGTGTTGGTGGCAGCGTGAGCCTTCGCCGGTGGGGTAGATGGTGGGGCACCCTGTGACGCTGCATACCCGCATGCTCACCCTTCGATAGCGGTGGGTTGGTCGCGCGTTGCTGCATCATCGGCGATCATCAGGCTGTGGGCTTGGTGGCCTTTGCCGTGGTCTTCGTGTCGGGGGTCTCTACGACGGGTTCGATGATGGGGTCCGCGATAGGTTCAGCGGTCGGCACGAACGACAGCGCAGTCTCGTCGACGGTCGAGGTCACGGTCGCATCCGGCGTCTCAGCGGGCACGTCGAGGGGGATCGGTGCTGTCAGTGTTGCGAGGGCCGCGTCGTATGCGGTGCGCACGGTGGTGAGTACCGCTTCGTCGCGTTCGATCGCGCTGATGCGGTGCTCGAGTTCGACCTTCTCGTTCGCGAGCTCCTGGCTGTCGCTGCCGTTGCGGGCGATCGCGGACTTCAGGAGTTCGATGGGCGACTGGGGTGTGAATGAGAACGTCAAGGTGGAACCTCTCTTGGAGTTGTTGTCTACCATTTGTGCTGCTGACCCTGCAGGGCTCGAACCTGCGCCACATCGGTTAACAACCGAACGCTCTGCCAACTGAGCTAAAGGTCAATACGGGCGGCGGCTATCCGATCTACAAGTCGGAAGCCCCGAACGGCTTTTCGCCGCCGCCTATGCCACGCGTCGATTGCGTGCGCTATCTGTCCGGGCCGCCAACCCCAGGTTGTGGCGGTCACAAAACAAGCTCGGGGAAACCGGCCCATTTCGAGAGTGTGAAGCAGTCAGAATCAGCCGACTCGTTCAGGCAGTAGTAGCCGGTGAGACGACCGAGGCGGGCGGGCACCAGATGGGTGCCAGATTCGCCGCAGCGTGCGCAGCTGAGCATCTCAATCGTCACCGTTGCGCATGAACACGGCGATGACGATGACGGCGGCGAGGATGATCGCCGACATGCCGACGGCAGCGAAGATCAGACCCATCATTGCGTCTCCCGTTTGTTGAGGATTCCCGGGGGCGCAGGTACACCTCGCTGGAGGTATCAGTCAGCGTCTTGGATGCCCTTCCGGACACAGGGCCGGTTGACGCCCCCGAAAGCTGGTGTGCCCGGGCAGCATTGATGGCCCGGGCGATGCTCGTTGTGGTGAGCTACCAATGGAAAAGGCCCCGCATCTGAGTGCTGGGGCCTGAACCGGGACGGCGTAAGCCATCCAACAGGTTCTATCTTCCTGACTTTCCACCTTTGTTGCACGGTGCGACGCTGACGGCGTGTCGCGACACGCCCGGACTCCATAATTTGCGCGTGAAAAGTTATCCTCAGGCCACCCTCGCCAGGTTATCCACAGGTGCTCGTATAGGCCCGGAAAGCCGGGAAACGTCCTGTGGACTTCGAAGGTGAAATTAGTGTGAAAACTCGGCGAAACCTGCGGGAAGTTACACGCGTGTAACTACTTCATGTAGGGGTATGTCTATGAGCTCACAACCAGATGTAGGGTTATTGAACGGACCGAGAACTTCTCATCCCACGAAAAAAAGGCTTGAAACAAGCGTCTCAAACCTAGTTTTCGTCTTCGCAGTAAACCGAGACCCGAAGTTTGGCGCTTCTTGTTTCAGATTGGAGTTTCCGTAATGGGAAACCGTTCGTTCGTTCGTCTCTTGTCCAACTATATGCCTAACGCAGATCGCGATACCAGCGATTTCAGCTATCGGCGCATCAGAATGCTGTTGCTCTTCTGCAGGGCCATCATTTCCGTCTTTTTGGACATCTCAGTCGCCCTCTCGCGAGGCTTCAACTTCGCTTCTTGAACGAATCAGTCTCCCAGCTACGTCTCGTAGCTGGGAAACCATTCAACGAAAGGAGGTGAACTATGACCAGCAAGCAGTCTGCTAGTACCGGTAAGAGTGCTCGAAGCGCGATTGACGGTCGGTATGTAACTGTCGCGTATGCCAACGCACACAAGTCAACTACCGTCGTGTCAAAGACGAAGAAGAGCAAGTAGATAACACAAACAGCATGATCAGCAGGGGCCGTATCGTCCGAAGGGTGCGGCCTCTGTTGCCTTCTGATCTTACAGATGATGCCCGCATCCGCAGCGCAAAATCATCCGTGCTTCGAGGTGCCTTTCGGCCGGCCGCGCACCATGGCGTCGAGCACGCGCCGCAGCTGCAGCATTCGCACTTCGAGCCCACGCGTGCCGTCGTACGTGTCGAGCTGGCTGGTCTCGATGAGGCGGTAGATGCGCGATTTCGACCGCCCGGTGAGTATAGCGGCTTCCGCCACTGTGGCCAGCACAGGATCCATGGTCATGCGCGTTTCACTCTCAATTGTGTGAGGTCGCGTTCTTCGTGGTCGCGAACTCGTGGCAGGTCAGAGAGCGGTCTGTCCCGGCGGTGGCGACGCCAACGGTCTGCATTGACCAAAGCTCCCCGAGTAGTATCTGGGCGTGGGGAACGAAAAAGACCTTAGGCTTGCGCTTGACATCGCAACAGCAACCGGCGGCGCAATAATCGCGGCGGTGATGCCTGCGCTTGCAATTCCGGTTGCCACAGTCACGGTAGGAGCGAATGCTGCTGGACATTCGTTCATCGATCGACATCTCGCCCGTTCTCGCGCGGCCGTGCAAGAGACGATAGAAGCAGCTGTCGTCACGGCGGGCATAACAGCTGAACAGCTCATTGCAAAGATCGCGGCTGATGAGAGACTCCTTCTCGTGTTCTCCGACGTCGTCGATTCCTCTATCCGGTCGGCCCTGCACGAGAAAATTCGTGCGATGGGTCGGTCGTTGGGAAAGATGGCGGTCGACGAGGCGCTTATCGATCCCGAATCCGTTTGGATCGGCATATACAAGGTGATCGAGCGACCGCATGTTCGTGTTTTGCAGATCCTTTTCAGCGAACGGGCGAAAGCCTTTCAAAGCGTCTATCCCGATCTTTACGACGCCGAGCGACTTGGGTCGCTCACGGGACTCGGGGTAGCTGTGCAACCGATACTTAGTACGCTCACCGACATCGGAGCGCTCGAACTGTATTCTGCACAGAGGTCGACGAGTGCTATGCCAGAGCACTACCGAGAAGGAAAGCTTGCGCGGGTGCTCCTGTCGAACCTCGAAGGCTTGAGTCACACTACCTAGCACGCCCACCATCAGAGCCCGTCATCGCACGTGCATGGCCGCTCGACGAAACACGTCGTGCAAACCTCAACTGGTCGCCGCTCGGGCTCATCGTTCGCTTCGTCGTCAGATTCGACCGGTTCAACCTTCCGGCTCCACTCCGACTTCGGGCGCGAATTCGGCGACAGGCGTGGCTGCTTGAAAGCCGACCGACGCAACACATCGGCCTTGCCCTCATCCGTGGCCGCCATGCTCAGTGCACCAGCCTTGATCAGCATCCCGTCCACCTCAGGAACCGGCTTCCAATCCACACCAGCCCATGGCCACGACGGCGGTGCGATCGCGAGAAGGGCGCCCGGGCCAGACATTATCAACAGCTTCGCCTGGTACTCGTAACACACTGACGCGAGGTGAAGATCGCTGAAATGCCCAGCGTCGTGATCGGCGTCGAACCCTTCGACGTTCACCTGCCGTGTGCGCTCCTCACCGATCGCGAACTCCAACAGTGCGTAGATCCGTTCGACCTCGTCATCGAGCGACAGTTCCGCCGGAGACCACGAACCGACATCGGGACGCGGGGGAGCCTTCACGACGCGCTCGTAACTCTGATCGAAGATCGACCCCTCGCACGGGTAGAACTCGCCCGCGACACCCCGAATGATCCACCACCCCGGCCGGGCCGCCATGACACCTTCGAGAGTCGCGATGAACAGCAGCGGCTCACCATCGCCGAGCGTGAACGTCGCCGCGCCCTGCTTGTCGCCACCGTTCACGAATTCGAGCACAGTGATCGCGTTCTCCAGCGTGCCATCGAACTGCATCGCTTGAAGCGTGATGCGCATCCTGCGGTACTTCACAACTTCAGGCATCAGCGACGTCCCTCGATTTGACAAATTCAATTCTCAAGCTCGCGATACGATTTGCAACATGGCGGATACAAGCTGGATTGCGTGGTCGGGCTGGGCCTTCATCGGTAACACGACTCAAGTTCTTTCTTTGGTGGCGATTGCTTTCGCAGTGATTGAAGTGCTTGCGCGGCGACGTGCGATTGAACCGGTCGCGTGGACTTTTGATATCGTCGGGACTGCCCAACGCGAGCGCGGAAAGTTTCATCTCGCCACTTTCGGAAATGTGGGCAGCGGTGTTGCCCAAATCCTGAATGTTTCTTTCATTGAGTCTCGTGTCTGGGAAGAAGAGGACTTCCGTTTCAGATCGGTTATGGGTTCCGGTCAGACCGTAGATCTCTTCGTCTCCGCTGAGAGAATCGAACGCGCGTGGATGATCATTCTTTGGCGGTCGCACTCCGACTCGAATGTGACGATTTGCACGTGGCTTCCTCTTGCCAGTAAGGGTGAGCGACGTCTGGAGTGGGAGACGTCCGTTCAAGCCGCGCCGACCAGGTATTGGTGGATGAACTGGCGACGCGGACTGAACCCGGGCCCAGTTGGTCCGGGTCACCTTCCATCGACGGCGATCCGACGGTCGAACGACCAGGCAAAGTCCACAGCCCGCACTATTCGAGCGCTGAGCGGCGTGCCGGAGGGCAAATCCATGAGCCCATGGTCTTTGTCGAAGGGCGTACCTAACATCGATATTCCGCAACCTGAGTAATAACATCAGTCGCCCTTGACCGAGATGATCTGGCGGAGCGTGTGCCGGATCTCGACAAGGTCGGCCGCGTCAGCCATTACCACATCAATCGGCTTGTACGCCTGCGGGATCTCGTCAAGGAACGCGTCCGTGTGGCGCCACTCGATACCGACCATCGCGGCGTCGAGTTGCTCACGAGTGAACGTCTTGCGGGCGGCCGTCCGCGAGTACTCACGGCCAGCGCCGTGCGGTGACGAGTTCAGCGCGAGCGGGTTACCCTTCCCCGTCACCACGTACGAGGCAGCGCCCATCGACCCGGGGATGAGACCCCACACGCCGGCGTGTGCGTCGATTGCGCCCTTCCGGGAGAGCCACACGTCTTTGCCGAAGTGGTGCTCCTGCTCGGTGTAGTTGTGGTGGCAGTTGATCTCGTGCTGCCGGATCACCGGCTCGCCAACCCAGTCTTCGAACTGGCGCACAACCCGGTCCATCATCTCGGCCCGGTTCAGCAGCGCGAACGACTGCGCCCACCGAAGCTCACGGATGTAGGCCCAGAATTCTTCAGTGCCCTCCACGAGGTAGGCCAGATCGGGGTCAGGGAGATCGATCCACCAGCGGGCCGCCAGAGCCTTCGCGACCTTGATGTGGTGCTGCGCGATCTTGTTACCGATGCCGCGCGACCCGGAGTGCAGAAACAGCCACACCCGGTCAGCCTCATCGAGAGACACCTCGATGAAGTGGTTGCCGGATCCGAGGGTGCCCAGCTGAAGACGCCAGTTCCCGGCATACGAAGCGGGATCGAAGTGGGCACGATCAGCGAGACGCTCCAAATCAGCGATCCGGGGCGACGCCGTGTCCACGATCTTCGAGTTGTAGTTCCCGGCTGACAGGGGGATGGCCCGCTCGATCGCCTCACGCAGCGGCGTGCGGTTCAGCGGCAGCTGGTCAGCGGTGAACTGCGTACGAACTGCGATCATCCCGCACCCGATATCGACACCCACTGCGGCGGGCATGATCGCCTCGAGCGTCGGAATGACCGAACCCACCGTGGCTCCCATGCCAAGATGCGCGTCAGGCATCAGCGCCAGGTGGGGGTAGATGAACGGCATGGTCGCCGTCGTGACTGCTTGGTCGCGCGTCTTCTCGTCGAGGATGCTCGCCCAATTCAAAAGCCGTTTGCTGATCTGTTCCATGCTGATACCTCGTCTTGTTTGGTGGATATGATCGGTTGGTTTACGCGGCGGCCGCAGCTTCGATATCGACCGCTTCTTCGTCCAACATCTTCGATTCGTGCTGCAAGAAGATCGGAGACTTCGCCTTCAGGAGGTACGGCGCTTTGCCCTCAGCGCGCACGACCACGCCTTCGTCAACGAGCTTCTTGCCGGGGCTCAAAGGCACCGCCTGAGGGTGGGTGTTGTGAAGGACCACATCGATCCATGCGGAGGCGTCGAAGTCAGCGTGCCGGCCCCGCCACAACTCGGGCACATACTTCAGCCCAGATTCGGTACAGAACGTCTTCACCTGATCCCAACCCAGATCAACGACGCGGCCCTGGTTCGTGATGACCGCTACCCGATAGACATACATCTCGCTCTGCCGGTCGGGCAGGTTGTAGGTGTAGTTCTTTTGGATTGGCGCGCCGTCTTTCGTCCAGCCAACGACCTCGCCGTAGACGAGGAAGTTCTCCGGCACGAGATCGTCAAAGCGGCTGCCAACCTCAGACCATAGGTCGGTGGCGTAGAAGTGGTTCTGGTTCGGGTTGTTGGCGTCCTTGATCACCTTGCGGCTGCCATAGACGTGGGCATAGCCGGTCTCAGCAACGCGTACGCCGAGACGCTTCGCGAGCCGGTCCTTCCAGCCAAGCTGATGGCGCACGACCGTGTTGCCAATGCGGATGCTCGTGCCGTGCAGCTTCTGCGTGACGATCACTTCGGTCTCGTCCGCGATGGCGCCAGCGTTCCGGAAGTAGTTGTCGGTGTCGTAGTGCTCGGGCATGAACTTCGAATCAATGCGGCTGAAGGTACGCGTCGAGTTCTTATCGATGCGCTGCACGCCCGGCTGCTTCACGAGGTACTTCGTGCAGATCTCGTGACCGTTGATCTGATCGAACGTGTCGCCCGGCTTCAGATCGCCAAGGCTGATCCCGAGGTACGCGAGAGACGACAGAGGCATCAGCAGAGAGTCAGACTGGTGTCCACGAAACTTCAGCGCCTTCACCCGCCGGTTGTCTTCGAGGTAACCGGTCAAGTCCTTGTCGACGTTCCGATCACTGTGACGGTGAAGGCTGTTCTCGTAGGCGTACCGCAAAGACAGCTGCGACTCGGCGGAGAAGAACACCATCACGTCACCGATCTTCACGTCACGAGAAACGATCGCCTGGTAACCGAAAACTGGAACGCCTACGACGTTGTCGCATCCCTTCAGTTCGGTGATGGATCGGACCACAACGATTGTTGCGGCGTAATTCGAATTAATCGGTAGGTCGAGTTTCATGCGAAGGCCTCGTTCTCTTGTCGGTGCTTGTGAAGATGGGTTTGGCAGCTACAGCGCGCCAGCTCGGCGCGCCACGTTCCGGATCGCCTTCCGGGCCACGAACTTCCGCCCCGAGTCGAAGGACTCATAGGTCGAGAGAAGAACGGCGGCAGACATGAACGCCCAGACGTAACCGCCCACAGTGTCGCCGGCCACGAACAGGTGAACTGTGTGAATCGCAGCGTTGACGGCGATCATGATCGGCAGGAACCAGAACCCGTACAGAGACTTCATCGTCTTACTGCGTTCCAGTTTCGACACGCAGATCGGGTACGACGGTCTCCGGCTTGAAGATCACCTCGTAGTGGTAAACACTCACGTCGACGGCCTTCTCCTGAAGCGAGAACCAGGCCACATTGTCGGACTGGCCGAGGTAGTCCTTGATGTACTGGTCGTCACCGATCTTGCAGGTGACCGCCAGAGTGTTCACGAGACCGTCCGCCGGATCGACGGAGCATCGGCCCTCGACCGTGGCGATGTACTTGTCGGTGATGCTGTTGTAGAAAACGATCTTCCGGTCGATGCGGAACTGCTCCGCCTCCGTTGACAGGTTCTTACTCACGACCTTCGAGTCCGAGTCGCAGGCTGTGAGACCGACCACCACGAACCCTGCGGCTAACGTGAGCGCGACGATCTTCGTCATGAGCTTCATGCGTTCCTTCTTTCCTCGTTGGTTGATGCCTCTTCTGCAAGCGCGTCGGCGGCTTTCTCCGCCGCGCGCACGACAGCCTTCGCCGCCTTGATACGGGCGCGGCTCTCCGCACGCACACGCTCCTTCACCGCCCGGGCACGCTCAGCGGCGGCCTCCACAATCGACGTGCGCAAGATCTTCAGATCGAAGTCAACGAGACGCGGATCCCACAGCTCCCCGCACTCCTCGTTCGTGCACTCCACAACGATCGGATCCTGATACTCGAGCGGGGGCCGACGGCGGAGCGTCATCTGCTTACAGGCCCTGCACCGCACAAAATGCGCCTTCTGCGGCGCATCATCGGACGGGTACCGTGCCAACGCTGTCTGCATCGCTGAGACGTACTGCACCGCACGAATCGCGCCCTGCACTCGGCTGAAAACGTCAGGCACCGACGCCTGCACATACTTCACGAGCATCTCCGTCACGAACCAGACAGCCTCGATGTTGGCCTCCGGATTGAACCCATCGAGCGGGGAAGCGGTCACATCACGCTCCGGCCGCTCAACACCCCACTCGACCGCGTAATCGTCAGCTAGAGCCCAGAGCGCACACCACAACGCGTCAGCCTCAAGCCACGACGACGGGACGATCATCCGAGAACCTGGAGCCGACCGAGTCGGAGTCTGATCGCGGGGCCCCGACTCGATCGAACGCAAGTGCGAGATCAGATCCACCGACCCCGCGAGCGCCGCGTTGACCTTCTCGACGCAAGACCCACACAGATACCCGATCTCTGCCGGGTACGGCAGACAGCCCTTGCACACCCGGTCTGTCTGCACGTTGAACCCGGTCTGCCGATCGACTCTGATGACGAAACCGTTGCAGTTGTCGAGGTGCTCACCCAGAATCGTGCAGGCTCGAACCCCAGGAATCTGGTCATTCGAGATGCATGCGATGTAACTCATGCTGCCACCAACGCAGAATGACTGGGCATGTAGCAGTAGGCCACGAAAGAGCATTGCTTTCCGCGCTTCGCGTGAGTTCGGATGAGAATGCACTGACGGCAGCGCTTCGAGTCTCCACAAGCGAGAGTGTTCTCAATCGTCCAAGCATGGCCATGCAGGCAAGCGTCTCGCTCGACCTTGAATCGATTGCCTCGGATCGAGTTCTCGGTGTCTGTTACTGGTTCCAAATGATCAGGATTCACACAGTTACGAATACGACAGAGGTGATCGAGAACCAATCCTTTAGGAATGGAGCCGATGAGCAACTCATACGCGAGGCGATGAACCGCTACGGTTCTGTCTTTGAGCCAATACAGCGCGTAGCCTTCCGGTCCGAGTTTGCCCGTCCATAACCAGCAGAACCCCGTAGGTTCGACTTTCTGCCAAAAGGTGTCCTCTGTGTTTCGGATCGGATGACCGAGATGAGTGCCCCAAAGCACGGGTACCTCGCGCTCTACTTGATCAAGCATTGGTCCCGGTCCTTTCATGGCATTTGTTCGGGCACTTCTTGTCGTATCCGCAAGGCCCGGCGAGTGCCCGGGTCCCACGTCGACATTTCGCACAGCACTCGTCGGTTGGCCGTTCCCGGTGCTCCGGTTTGCCTGGCGACTTGAGCCCAGATTTCAAAACGGGGTCGTATCGTCGTAGCTGGCTGGCGTGTTCCACACATCCGGGCCCGTACTCGATGTGGCCGGAGCCGACGTCGCCCATGGTTCGTCAGTGGTACCGGAGGCTGGCGCGGCCCCGCGCGCCCCGGCACCACTGACGGCTCGTGTGACCTGCACGGTTGCCCAGCGCAGGTCAGGTCCGATGGAGTCGATCTCCAACTCGATCGAGGTGCGCTTCTCGCCCTCTTTCGTCTCGTAGCTCCGCTGTCGCAACGCGCCGACGGCGACGACCCGGGTGCCTTTCGTCAGCGACCCGGCGATGTGCTCAGCGAACTCGCGCCACGCACTCGCGCGCATGAACAGGGCGGCCCCGTCTTTCATGTCACCGGACTGCTTGTCGTACACCTTCGGGGTCGATGCGATCGTGAGATTCACGACAGCCAGCCCGCTCTGTGTGTACCGAAGCTCCGGGTCGCCTACTAGGTTTCCGACAACCGTGACGACCGTTTCGCCGGCCACTATCAGCGCCGAGCTACGAGATACACGGCGAGAATGACGAGCAGCACGATCAACCAGACGCCGAACGGGATCCAGATCGGCGCGAGCACCCACAGCCACGACCACGCGATAACACCGGTGAGCTTCAACACGATGAACACGATCCCGAGAACACCAGCGAAGCCGATGCCACCCGACTTCGTGGTGGAAGAGCCTGAACTGGACATGGTTTCTCGTTTCGACTGGGGCAGAAAATTGATCTAAGGGCCGGGAGTTTTTGATGAACTCCCGGCCCTTGAACACCGACTCTTTGAGTACAGGCGATGGTGGTTTCGAGGGCAATACGTGGCTGGGAGCCTGTCTCAGATATGAGACAGATCGTCAGGCGGCATCCGACCGGCGGGCCTCAACGACGTCGAGTGCGGCGCTCGCTATCTCCATCTGCCGAGGGGTGAAGAACGGAGTCGCCGGGCGGCGGCGAGGCTTACCGGCAGGCTTCGGCTGGATCGGCGAACGAGACAAATCCACCCCCGACACGCGCGCCTCCCGGATCGCCCACGCCGCCTGGTCGCCCCGAGACGGCAGATCCTTCGGTAGAGAGCCCAGCCATTCCCGGGCAGCGAGATCGTCGACGAACATGCCCGCCTTCACCCGGGCGCAGAACGCCTCCCACTTGATCGCGTTCCACTCCTCACGCTCCGACAGGATCTGTCGCGTCACCTCGATGTCGCTCATCAGAAGTCACTCCCGCCGTTAGCATCCCGGTCACACGCCGGGCACGGGTTGCCCCACGTCGACGCCGGATACCCCGGATGTGTCGGGCACTGCGCAGGCTGTCCAGTCGACTGCGGCAGGTTCGCGTTCACGATCTGCTCGTCCTCCCAGCGCCGATCGTTGAGCCAGCCAGCGGGGAGCTTCAAGAACGTCTTCTCGGTGCCGATGTTCAGCAACGAATACGCCTGCGCCCCGGCGAGCAGAAGCTTCAGCTCCGTCGTTTTCCGTGCGGCCTTGAATGACTTCAAAGCGGCCGGCTTTGCCTGCTTCCTCGGGTACAGGCTCCACCACTCGTCGAACTCAGAATCGATCGAACGAATAGCTACGTCAGTAGTTGCTTTGGGATGGTCGGGCCGGGCTGGGCTGGGATGGAATGGGGTAGACCGAACATCTTCCGAACTTCGCTCGAACTTCGCCCGAACATCCTCCGAACGTTCGCCTGTTGTTCGGGTTTCGTTCGGGCGAACACCTTTTTTCGCCGCCCGAACTTTCTCCATCCGTTCCTGCGCAGCCTTGCGCTCATCAAGCACGGTCTTCTTGAGCGGCTGGTAGTCGGACCAATCGTTGAACTGGTAGCCGTCATCGGTGGCGATCCACAAATCAGCGGCCACAAGCGCATCAGCCAATGACTCATCGCCACCCATCCGGCGAACAGTTTTCAAGGCGATGAATCCGTCAGTGAGGTACTTGGCGCACCACGATCCAGCGAGCGTCCATAAGCCCACTGCCGCAAGGTCAAGTTCGACTACCTTCGGATGGCCATGAAACCCGTCGTCGATCTTGAACCATGGCATCAGTGCACCGCCGAGGGGTAGATCGATCTCCGGCCGCCGTCGGCGGTCAGGTACAGCTGTTTGCCCCGGTACGTGACCTGCGTCTCGGCAGGGTCGCCGCCGGAACGGATTGCCCAGCCGAGCAGCTCACCCTCGGCGCCCGAGTGGGCGGTTCCGTGGCAGCCTGTGTGGTTGCCCCAGCCGCAGAGGTGAAGCAGGTTCTCGACGTTGTGGGTACTGCCCTGGCGGCCTCGGTAGAGCCGGTGATGCATCTCTGTTGCCGGGTGCACACCACAGCCTTCGCACAGGCCACCAGAGCGCGCCTTCACGGCGTCGCGCTTGACCGCGGGGATGTCGTCCTTCGGCTTCTTCTTCCGTGGGGCTGGCTTCGGATGCCCGATCATCGCGGCACCTCTGAGATCCGCTGCAGGTCGATGACCTCGCCCGCCCGGCGAACCTTCAGCACCGTGGGGACTTCGACCTTCGGCGGCACGCACAGCGTCGCTCTTGTACCGTCTGCGGCTTGGTAGACAAATCCGACATCCATCAGTTGTTCACCGCCGATAGAGTTCGAGCCATGACGATCGTGCTGCTTGATCCTTCGGATCCGAACTGGACTGAGGTTGCTGGATTCTTTATCGCGCTTGGAGGTTCGATCGCAACCGTTGCTATCGCAATCGTCGCGATCGTAATCTCTGTACGCAGTGGCCGTACTGACCGCTCCCGAGCGGCATCTGACAAGGAAGAGCGTCTACGGTCGAGGAGGGAATCGTTCGCGACGGATTTACTGCTCTGGAACCGAAATTCCCAGGTCCACATGATCATCGGAGGCGACTCACTGTTGGCTGACGAAGCGTTCGTTGAATCGGGACACCATCTCGACGCTCGCGCGAAGGTACTCGGCGACGATGGTGCACACGGCCTGCTGTCTCTGCACCGCTTGCTCCGCGAAGATATATCGCTCATCGAGGATGAGAAGCGGACTGAGACGTCGGCCCTGATGGTCGCCTCGTTCGAGTCATATGTGCGAGATTGGGTGGATAACCCAGTCAGCGCGAACGCTGCGATACTTGAGTTCTCCCGCTTGCTGGCTGAGGACATCGTGCTGCGCGAGAACGGACATTGATTGGTCATGCTGCCATCTCCACATCGATGCCGAATGACTCGATGACGGCAGCTCCCAGGTCACGGGCGGCCGGCGGGGTGACCGCGTTGCCTGCCTGCCTGACCTGCTCGCGTTTTGTGCCGAGCAGGGTGTAGTCACGGGCGAATGCCATGCCGACCTTGATCTCGTCGGGGGTCAGCATCCTAAAGATGCAGTCTTCGATGTCCACGGGTCCGGTGACGAGCGAGTACCGGTCGACGGTGGTGAGCGCCCGGTGTGGTTCGCTCGCCGGGGCCGCGTTGCCGTTGCCGTAGTAGGGCACGAGCAGCGACTGGTGCCCGCCGGTCGTGAGGGTACGGAGCGTCTCGTAGACGGGCGTGGTCATCTCTGCGCCGCCGGAGTTGTTCCGCATCACGAGCGCGTGGTGGTTGCCGTTCGCTGACACGGTATCGATCGGTGAGCTTGCACCCTTCGCTACTCCGTGGTTACGGAGCGGGATGACGATGGCCGTCTCGTTGCGCGTCGACTGGGTGCGGAGCGCATCGGTGCCAGGCGCGGCCGACTTCCCCTCGCGGCCTTCGACCGGAACGAGGAGCGGGTGCTGAATCAGTGCGTGGTTGCCGCCGTCAGACACAACGGTGGGCAGCACCTCAGCTGAAGGGTCGAGCGTTCGTTCTCTCTCGCGAAACTGGGCAAGAAACGCGGGGTACGCCACGCCTTTCGTCTGCGCGGTGGTCTGCGTCAGCATTGGGTTCGCACCAGACTGCACGGTGCCCTCACCACAGATGCCGTCAGTGATCAGCGGCGGCAAGGCGAGCCCTTTCGACTCCGACGCGTGCAGCGTCCTGAACGACTCCTCAACGGGCCACGTGCGCAGGTAGCCCGTGTCGCTGCCAAAGTTTGGGTGCTTCGGGTCGGTGGAGTCGTACGTGTTCCCGGTCGCCTCGACGACGAGCGGGCGCCAGTACCGCTCGATGCCCTTCTCGATGCGGGTCATCGTTTTCGGGCTCAACGGCTTGTCGCGGTCACCGATGCGGGTGCCCTCGATGCTCCAGTCGATCGCCGACGATGCGGGTAGCCAGCCGGGCTCGACGACGGCCGCGCACTGCGGGCATCGGTAGAGGTATTGCGCCTTGTACCGCCCCCAGTGCTCGGCCTTCTTGAAGGTCTGGACTGCGGTGATCTGCCCGTGCCGCTCGCAGAATGCCTGGGGGCGAGTCCACTTCTCGATGTCGGGGCGGCGGTTGCCCTTCAGCCAGAACACGATGTACATGCGGTCGCGTGACTGCGGGGCCGGCAGACCGCGGGCCTGCGCGTGCATCGAGTTCAGCCAGACGATTTGGTGCTCGTAGCCGAGCAGTTCCATCGATTGCAGCCACGCGGGGAACGGTATCCACCGGTACGCGTCGACGACGTTCTCGATGATGATGGCTTTGTAGTGGTGGTACTCCGCGAACCGGGGCACATCCCACATCGTCGCCCGCGAGCGGATCGCGGCAGCGTCGGGCAGGGGTGACTCGTCAAGGTCGAACAGAGACGCCTCGGTGGCGCGCTGCCGTTTGATGCCCTTCGCGACCGAGTGGTTCGTGCACTCCGGTGACGCCCAGAGAATGTCGGTTGTCGGGAACCACGACGGTTCGACCTGCGAGATGTCGGCTGACGAGTGGTCGGTATCGGGGTGGTTGACCTGGTGGGAGTCGATCGCGAGCTGCCAGTGGTTCGCGGCCATGATGACTTTCACTCCGGGCAGCGTCGCAAGGCCCGATGACGAACCGCCCGCGCCGCAGAACAGATCAGTGACGGTCGTCTCGCCGTAAACCTTTCGCCGGCGGGCCGGGCCGCGCTTCTGGGCGGTCTTTGGTCGGGAGATGGTGGTTGCGCTCATGATGCGATCGCCGTTTCTTCGTCGTCGAGCAGGTCGAACAGGGAGGGAATCGACTGCCGGTTGTCGTGGCGCCGGAGATACACGAGCGAGTCAGCGACCGACGCCGGGTTCAGCTCTGACGAGTAACCTTCACGGCCGGCCTCGACTGCGCACAGAACGGTTGAACCGATACCGCCGAACGGGTCGTAGACCAGCTCGCCCGGGTTTGACCACTCCTCGATCAAGCGCCGGGGGATGTCAAGCGGGAACGGGCAAATGTGGTTCTCGACGTCGCGGCGGCGCTGCTCCGAGTTCAGGGTGTCGAGCCGGTTGATGTCGTGCCATACGTCGGGCCGCCATGAACCGGGTACCAGCGACGCGAACGTCGACGGCAGCGAGTGCGTCGAGAGGAGGCTTTCAGCGAGGGCCACGTGCTCGTCGTAGTCGTATACGTTCGACGTCGACTGCGTGGTGAACAGCCGTGACCTGGCCTCAGGCGAAAGCCCGGCGAGTTCGTCACCGGTGAGCAGACGGTTGCCGGCCGTGCGCCATGCCGCCTCGGCGTCGATCTGCCAACGGCCGAGGGAGTAGTTCTCCATCAGCTTCACGATGCGTTCGTCAGCCCAGCCCACGGATCTGTCGGTCTGCGGCTTGTGGAAGAGGAGCACATACTCGGGGGAGCCGACGCCCATGCTCGAGTGATCCTTGAGCATCTTCGAGAACCCCAGGCGGTACGTCTGGTTGTTCTCGCGCACGACGTCGGTGGTGACGGTGATCATCCCGAAGTAGTCGAACCCGTGCCCGGTGTAGTGCGCGATCGCCTCAGCATGGAAGGGGGAAACGGTGTACACGCCGGCACCGGTGACGGAGCCGAACAGTTGCCGGTCCTTCACGTGCACGGCGAGGATCCGGCCGGGCTTCAGCGCGCGAAGCAGAGACGGGGTGATGAAGTCGTTTCCCCACCAGAAGTGCGCGTTGTTGTCGGTGTGGCCCATGTCGGCGTAGTTCGGTGAGTACTCGTAGTGGTTGCCGAACGGGATCGAGGTGACGATCAGCCCGACCGATTCCGGTTCGAGGTGGTCACGCGCCTCGACGACGGAATCGTTCAGTGCGATGGTCCACCCGTTGCCGGTGTGCACGACACGTTCGACACCCATCGCCCGGGTCAGCTCGGCGCTAATCGCTTCCGGGTTGAGGCCGAACTTCCGGATGACTTTCGACATGGTGTCGGCGAGCACATCGTGCTCCACCCACTTTGATTCGAGGGTCTGGCGGACGTCGGATTCGGTCTCGGCGTAGATCAGGTGCACGGTGCACGCGCGTTTCTGACCGAAGCGTTGGATTCGGTGCACGGCTTGGATGGTCTCGTTGAACTTGTGGTTCACGCCCACGAAGACGGCTGTGTTCGACTGCTGCAGGTTCATGCCCTGCCCGAGCATCACGGGCTTGCCGATGAGCGCATACGTCTCCCGGTCGCGCCACTGGTCGAGTCGACGCTCAGCCTCGTCGTCGGTCAGCGAGCCGTGCACGGAGGAGAACGAGAGTCCCTCGGCCTTCAGAGCTTTCTCGATCGCGTCTTGCTCGTCGTTCAGGTGGCACCAGATGATGATCTGGTCGGGGGTGCCAGCGGTTGCGTCTCGGTGTCCGCGAACGAGGCGCAGCATTTCCACCAGGCGAAGGTCCATCGTGCGGCGCTTCTCGCGTGCCGCTTCCACGGCAGACATCGCGCCGCCGCGGAACATGAGGCCCTGACCGTCCCGGTCGACAGCGTCGGAGCTGATGTCTGCTTCGAGTTGATGCCACTGCACGTCGAGGTCGGGGAGGTCGTAGCCGGCGTCAGAGAAACCGAGATCGGAGGGCCGGGCGACGAAGCATGCCCACGTGTTCAGCCATAGCCAGAACTCGTCCTTCTTGTGCGGGTGCAGCTGCAGGTTGCCCGCCTTCGACGGGTCGCGTTTGAAGAACCGGGTAAGCGCTGCACCGGTGTCCATGATGCCGAGGTACCCGGCGTAGTGGATCAGCTCC
Source organism: Subtercola sp. RTI3 (assembly GCF_035018625.1). Taxonomy (NCBI): domain Bacteria; kingdom Bacillati; phylum Actinomycetota; class Actinomycetes; order Micrococcales; family Microbacteriaceae; genus Subtercola; species Subtercola sp. RTI3. The sequence goes on from NZ_JASJXO010000001.1 coordinate 29,427, forward strand.
TTGTGCCGGTTCGGCGACGGTGTCGCGGTCGCGACGAAACGAAACGGCGTCTTGTCGAATAGGGTCAGGAACCGCTGGTAGGTCTCGGATCCGAACGAGCGGAGCACTGACGCCTCATCAAGCGAGACCGCGGCGAAGAGGCCGACGTCGATCTTGCCGTCTCGCACCGACTCGTAGTTTGTGATGTAGATACCGGGCCCGGCGACCTGCTCGGTGCGGCGCACGAACGAAACGTCGAGACCCAGAAGGTTCTTGCCGTCGCGGATGAATTCGCCGCGCACGCCGAGCGGCGCCACTACCAGTGCACGGCCGCCGACCTTGTCGAGAACGATGCGGAGCGTCTCGAGCTGCATGATCGACTTGCCGAGACCGAACTTCGCGAAGATCGCTCGCCGGCCGCCGCGCACCGCCCACTTCACGATCGCGCGCTGGTGAGGCAGAAGGACTGGGTTGATCTCGTCGTCGGTGATGTCGAACCCGAACTTACGGTCGAACGCGACTTTGTCTCTCAGGAACTCGTCATAGCTGAGCGACGGGTCAGCGCCAGTGTTGAGGGTGAGGAGGCTCATCGCGTGGCCCCCAGATCGGTGATTGTCACGACAAACCGGGGACGCTCGGCGCGCGCGAGGCGGATCGTCGGCGTCGGCGTTTCCATGTACTCGGGGGAGTCATCGGGTACGACGTGCGCGGATGGTTCGTGCTTGGCGCCGATTCCGTCGTAGATCGGTTTCGTCCAGAGTCCGAGGTTGGATGCGTCCCGGCCACGGCGGAGGTTCACCACCCATTCGACATCGACACGGCACTTCAGCATCGGAGGGATTTTCAGCGATTGCACGGTGCGCCACACCTGCGTGCGAATGGTCTTCGTGTTCGTGGAGCGGGCGAATCTCTGCCCGTAGCCGTCGTTCGCGGACATGCCGGGGAGCGGCTTTGAGTATCGGAGCTCGAAACTCCACATGCTGTTTGCGGTGGTTTCCACGGGTGTGGGCGTGCCAAAATCTAAGGGCATTGGTTCTCTCTCAAAGGGGTGTCGGTGTTTTGAGGGGGTCGAGATGCGGCAAACATCTCGACCCCCGGTTCGGGGTTACTCGGCGGGGGCTGTGTGCTCGGCCTCTTCTTGCTTCTTTCGGCGCTGGCCCGCGGGTTCCGCCAGCCACGCTTGGTGTTCCATTCGGGCCTCGCTGCGGATCTTCTCCGGGTCCATCCCGCGTTCGCGTGCCCAGTCCCAGATCCACTCTTGATATAAGTCGCCGTATTCGAGCCAGCTCTTGACCTCGGCGGCGATCGCCTCGGCAACCCGGGGCACGTTCTCTTGCATCCGGATGAGGAAATGCGCGGTGGTCGCGTGCCATAGGAACGCGTGCAGGTCACGGAAGTAGTCGGCGTAGATCGCTTGCGCGTCAGCGTGCGTCTTGGACGCGTCGGTAGCACCGAACTCAGGGAGTTTCATTCGGTCTTCGTAGATGAGCGCCGCGCTCAACGACTCCTTCAGAAACTCTTCGAACACGAGCGCTTTCGGTGGTTCGAAATCGACTCCCTGCAGCGGGGTGTCTTCGGTGGTGTCAGTCATCGCTGTCCTATTCCTGATGCGTTGTAAGACGCAGCGAGCGCCTTGTTGAGGTTGAGGTAGCCGTACAGCTTCGACTTCAGGGCGTCTTGCAGCCACTCGGCGTACCGCAACTGCTCCTTCGCCAGGTTCACCGCGAGAAGTTCGTCGGCGGTGTGGAACTTCGCATATTCGCGAGCCATGGTGATCTGCTGGTTCGGCGATTTGATCACCATCTTCGAGAATTCCTTCTGGAAGGCCTCCTCAGCCCGGTGCTTCGACTCGTAGAGCCGCACCATGACGGCGGGTGCCCGCTCGATCCGATCGGAGAGAATCCGGATCAGTAGCTCAAGGTCACCCGGGCCGATCGGTTCGTAGTCGATCAGCTCGACTGGGGTGAGCAGGGCGGCCACGCGCGCTTCGGCCACCGACTCGACCAACTCACCTGAGACTGGATCGACGATGTCTTGTGTGACCAATTCGCCGCCCACGGTCAGACTTCGTCCGCGTACGCCTGTGCGGCGGAGTACGCCTCGAACTCTTCAGCCGTCATCTGCCGCTGCGGCTCGGCGCCCACGGGCTCAGCGGCCTCCGCCTCAGCGGTTTCGTCTGCATCAGTGACGACCTCGGCGTCGACCGTGTTCGCTGCCTCAGCCTCAGCGCGCGACACCGCCCCGGACCGCTCGAGGTACGAGGTGCGCAGCTCGTCGGTACCCTCGTTCGAGATGCGGAGGTCGTCACGAATGACCAACAGTTCCGCCGTGGTCGTAGCCTCGGCGATGAGCGTCGTCCAGTCTTTCGATGCTTCCTTCGGTTCATCCTCGTCGGCGAGCGGGATGCCGTCACGGATCTCCTCGGTGGAGTACATGCCAAACAGCACGTCACCGAACCCTTCGCGGGCGACGTCGGAGATGGCCCGCCACACGGGCATGACCTCGGCGTACGCCTCCCACGGGAGAGCCTTACCGCCCGACGACCGGGCCCGGACCTCGAACTTCCCCGTCACAGAGTTACGCAGGTACGAGTCGACGCTTCCCGCACGCATGCCGCGGTCGATGTCCCACGTCGACGTGTGCGTCTCGCCGTTGTCAGCCCGGGTGGCGTTCACGGTCACGCTGTAGTCTCCGCCGGGGATCGTGCCCGTCTTCACGATCGACACGGAGTGGCCGGCGTTCGTGATCAGCGACTTCATCAGCTGCGCCGACAGTGTGGCCTTGCCTTCGACTACGTTGATGCTCTGCAGCGCCGCCATGGGGTGCAGCCCGAGCATGGAGCCCGTTTCCATCACGAGCAGGATCTTCGGACCGGAAGGTTTCCCCGTCTGCGGGTCGAACAGGCCCTTCGGGATCAGTTGCCCAGCCTGGGCTAGAGCGTTCGCGTATGTGACCCGGTCGGTCAGGGATGATGCTTGGTATCCGACGATTGCTGTGCTCAAAATCCGGCGCTCTCTTTCAGGTTTCTTCGTTGACGCATGCCTGCCAGAACGGCGGTAGCGATGGGGACCAGTAGTTTTTGAGCGGCGACGATTGCGGCGTCGTCCTGCCAGTAGGTGATCTTCTTGGGTGAGTCGTCGCGGAGGATCCACCGGCCTTCGCTGTCGCGCACCAGCTCGCCCCACGCCCATTCGACGCAGTGCGCCTCTGGGAGAACGAGCAGCTGCCATGCCACCTGACGGAACTCGGCTGGTGTGGGGCCGTAGACGATCTTGTTGTGCTTGACCTTGATCTCAGCGAGACGGATGCCGGCGACGTGCGGTTCGTCGATGACACCGTCCGGTGTAGCGGTGAAGCCGATCTCGTCGGGGTGATGGAAGAGGCGCTTGTTCTGTCTAATCCCGACCCATGCGAGGATGTCCGGCTCCCAGATGTGACCGTTCTCCGTTGTCTCGTTGCCTCTAAACGTGCTCGGCTTCAGCTTCGCGTCGACGTACTTTGGCGCCGCTTCCATCCGGGCAAAGTGCGCTGCGTCCGACGCACCTATCCCGGGCTCGCGGGCGACGAGCCAGCTATCGCGGTCCTCGCCGTCGTGGAGGACTCGGTCAAGGTAGCTCATGCTGCGGCCGCCGCGCGATACTTCTCGATGCACCAGACGATCGCGTTGAGGCACCAGAGGTAGTGGGAGTCGTAATCGGTGAAGTGGTGCTCCCACGTGTCCGTGAAGACGTACCCTTCGACGTCGAACCCATCGAGTACTTCCATCGCCGACTCGTGAGAGTCAGCGTCGGTCAACTCCTCGTACATGGCGTTGAGGATGGTGTTGCGTGCGGCTTGCCCGTAGTCGTCGCGGCGGTCTTCCCAGTTATCGGCAAGCCATTTCAGGTAGGCCTGCTGGGAGAAGTCTTCGACGCCCTGGCGGTTGGTCGATTCGAGCTTCTGCGTCCAATAGCCGGGGTTGATGTAGTCACCCACGGCCCGGGCTCGGTCTCCAAAGAAGTCGAACATGTCATGGATTCGTGAGAAGACGTAGCAGCCCATGTCGCCACGGATCGTGAGTTGCCACGGTGAGGTGATCAGCTCGAACCAGTAGAACGACGAGCCGGGCTCTTTGCAGACGATGTGACGATAGGTGCCGTCGTCATGCAGAACCTCGACCTGGTGTTCCGCGACATCTTCGACGAACCGCTCACGCGCCTCTGGGTAGTAGGGGTCAGCGTTCATCCTTGGCTACTCCCAAGTGGTGTGTGGCCGAAGTCTCTGGCTGCCGACGCTGGGTCGTTGCGCGTGACGGCGCGTTCGTGCATGGGCCAGTAGTAGTCGAGGCCGTGGTTGTGAGCGTTCCCCAGCAGGTCATAGCGGTCGTTGCTGAAACTGATCTTCACGAACGAACGCTCGCCACCGGGTACGGGAATCTCGGGGGCCGCGTGGACGACGCTCGGGTCGAGCCGCATCAGCTCGCCGTCACCGTAGGTATTTACGCGGATCGAGCCGCCATCCCATGCATAGTCCCGAATCTGCCGCTCGAATTGCTGGGCGCTCTCCAGATGGTCTTCGCTGATGCGGCGGAACTCGCCCTCTGCGAACAGAGTCGGGAATCGATCGGTCCAGACGTAGTTCACGTCGTCGGTGCCGAAGCCGTCACTGTGCCAGCCTGGGCGGTTCAGCGGGTTGCCGGGTGTCGCGTAGCCGCGCCGTGCGGTGAGGTAGACGTACTTGTACGGGTGGCTGAGCCCCTGAAGAGTCAGCTTGGCCTCCCTCTCCATTGCCGCTTCGATCAGCGGTTCGGCGAAGGTCAGGTTGCGCGGCAGATCGGCTTGATAGCCGCCGTCGTGCTCGTAGTCCTCGGCGATGTAGAAGGGCAGGTACATGTAGTGCATGTACTCGGTGAAGTCGAGGTCGAAGTGACCCAGCAACTGGGGCGGTGAACCGTAGATCGTCACGCTGCGACCTCGCCTTCGACGATCACGATGCCGGTTTGGTCGTTCGGCAGCGTCCGGCGTTCCATCAGCGCGAGGTAGCCGCGCTCCTCGCAGCGCACACGGATCTTCTCGACGGCGGCCCGGTCGAGGTCGTTGCCGTTCTTGATGACGACGAGGCGCAGGTCAGGGGTCGGCAACGTCGCGAGATCGAACGCAACAACGGTCTGGTCTGCCTCGTTCAGGTTCTTGAATGGTCGCCCGCCGAACGTCACCCCGTCGTCGTCGAACCCGAGCCCGTCGACAGGGAACGTCGCCGACGCGAGGCCGGCTCGCTTCAGCTCGACGATCGCGGCGACCTCCGCCTCGAGCGTGGCGACGGCCTCGGTTTCCGAAGCGACGGCCGCGACGGCCGCGAGGTACCTCTGCCCGTCTCGGATCTTCGCGTTAGTCGCTTGCAGGGAGTCAATACGAGCGACAATCGCGCCGGTGTCGACCCGCGGAGCGTGCTCTGAAAGCGAGGTTTGGACGAACGCGAGAGCAGCGCGCGCCTCAGCCAGGGCGGCTTCGAGCTTCGTCACTCGTTCTGACAGGTCAGTCTTCGAGGATTCGAGTTTCTCGTACTCGTCGTTCGCTCTCCTCGCTGTCTCAAGTTCGGCCATGATGTCGCCGGCAGCGAGTTCATCCGGCGGGGTGTCGTCGTCCGGGGCGGTCAGCTGCGTGAGTGCAGCGGCGACGCGGGCGAGGTCCTTCTTTTTATCGGCGCGACGGCTGAACGCGCCAGCATATTTGCGGTCCTCCTCGTCGAGATCGAACGGTAGGTCGACCGCCTTCAGTAACTGCGCGCGCTGCTTCTTGTCGTCGAGCCCGACAAACTCGAACGGGTCGAACAGAACCCCACCGGTGGCGTCGACGATGAACTGTTTTCCCGAGGGGTACTTGGCGCCGTCCAGCGCGTAGGCGCTCAGCTGCCCGGCGTCGTCCTTCTTCCACACCCGCCTGACCCGGGCGACGTCGGTCTCGATCTCGACGAACGCTTCCTCCTCACCCGTGCGGATGGGTGCGGTTGTGAGCTTCACGCCTTTCGGGTCGATGATCTCGCCCACACCATCGATAAACGACGTCTTGCCTTGCCCGTTCGCTCCGGCGATGACAACGAGGGCCGACCCCTCGGGGTGAACGATGATCTCGCGAACGCCCTTGTAGTTCCTCACGGTGATGCTGGTGACGGTCTGTTTCGTCATGACTGCTTCTTTCCTGCTGATACGAGTACTTGGCTGAGGACGATGAGGAACGCGCCGACGATGAACAGCGACACGTTCAGGCCGCATTTCGGGATGGCGGTGGCGAACAGCCCGGAGACGACGGCGATGATGCCGACTGTGCGCATCACTGGCTGACCTCGAATCCGTCGGGTGCGATGCGCACGTGCTCGGCCAGAAGCCGGTCTCGGATGTCGACGTCAGACTCCACGACCATCCAGTTGCGGAGACTCAGATCAGACACAGTGATTGGTTTGTCGCGGGGGAGGAAGAGCGGCTTCCCGTCGAGTTCTGCGCAGACCATGTCGACCCGGTGGGTGAGCCTGGTCAACACCCCGGTTCTCTTGGTGGCAGCACCGTGCTGCTTCGCGGGCGGAATAATCACGGTGATCTGTGCACCCACAGCGTTTTCGGTGAGGTCGCCGGCGAAGAGGCCGGTCATCCGCACACGTACACGATCGCGATTGCCGCGCCGGCGAGCAACGCGAACGTCACCTCGATGGCGAACATGATGAATAGGCCTCGAAAGAATCGCACCCCTTCGGGCCGAACGTCAGCGGCGGTCATGCCTGCGCTCCGGACAGCCATGCCCGGAGGCGGGCGAGCTTCGAGGGCGTGACGGCTTGGGCAACAGCTGCGGCCGCGAGTGCGGCCTGGGCGCGCTCGGCGATCACGCGGTGGGTGTCCCAGTAGAGGGGTTCGATGCTCATGCTGCCACCGCCAGAATCGCTTCGTCGATCGACGCGACCGGTAGGCGCAACAGTGGGGAATCGCAGGCCACAGCACGGAATGCCGCGTCAGCGCCGACACCACCCGACCGCTCCAGCTTGGCCGCCGCCCAAATGGTCGTCACTCGCTGGTACGCCTTGACGATCGGGGATGGCCGGTCGACCACCTGTACAACGAACTCGGCTGACTTGTTTCCGATGATGTAGAACATCGATTCCTTACCGGTTCGGGTGCTCAGTACGTGCATCACAGTGCGACCTCCCATTTCTCAGCCCAATTGCCGAGCGCGGACTGGCCGAGCGCGGCGTGTTCTTTCACAAGCGCCGGTGACGCCTGCTTCGTCATCTCGTGTCTCGCGGTCCGCACGCGCTGCGACGTCCTGCGCGGCAGGTTCGCGGACTGGTAGTCGGCGAAGATCTCGTCATCGGTCGACGGGCCCCGCCGTTTCAGGATGAGGAGGATGTCCTGCTTGAGCGTCGAGAGTTCCGGATACGTGATCATCACGGCTGCCAGCCACGAGGGATCGGCGTCACGGGAGCGCACACGCCCCGCGGCATCGACCGCCTCGTCGGATAGAGTTGTCGTAGCTATTGGCATGAGTGGTGCCTTTCTGCTTTGCCCTCCGGTTGCACCCGGGGGGCTTTTCTTATGGGTGGAGGTTGGCCGCCGGGGTGACCATTACGAAAACCCGCCTTTCATTTAGAGAAAAGGGAGTTTGTAAAACCGGCGGCCGGTCTGGCGCCGCGGCTCAGTTAGAGCGACGCGACAAGATCTGAGGGCTTCAGCGAGAGTGCCAGGCAGATGGTCGCGACCTCGGCGAGGGTGAGCGTCCCGGGATTAGCAAGTCGACGGTGGAGAGTGGCGCGGGAGGTGCCGATGCTCTTCGCGAGATCATCAACCTTGCGGTCATCGCGCCCAAGCGCTGCTTGGATCTGGCCGGACACCGAACGAAACTCACCCGCCATGGAAGGAATCAGCTGAGGTGCCGCCGTCGTGGAACCGTCACGCAACATTGCGACGATCTGCAGGGTGCTCACGATGCGACCCGCTTCGTGCGACTGCTTCGACCGTCGCGAAGATTCGCCAGCGACGCGTCGGTGAGCCCCCACGGATTCACATTCGCCGCAACGGTATGAGTCTCGATGTAGGCCTCGATCGCGGCGCGGGGGATGGTCACGACGCGACCGATCTTCAGCGACCCGATCTGCTTCGACCTGGCCATGCGGCGAATCGCTGCTTCCGTCACCTGAAGGTACGCCGCCGCTTCCGCGATTGAAGAGACGTCGCGCAGCTCGATCATGCTGCTACTTCCACAGGGAAGAACGAGACGACCGGGCGCCCCGTGACCTTGCTGAGGCGTCGCAGCTCCGAGACGTTGAACGGCGCGAGGCCCTTCAGCTTCCGGTCCAGCGTGGTGTACGCGATGCCCGATTCTTTGGCGGTGCCGTGGACTGAGCGGTCGGTATCTTCGATCGCGGCCTTGACGTTCGCAGCGACCTTTTCGTCGTAGTCGTTATCCATACGGAGCACACTAGCTGTTATCCATATGGAGCACAAGTCGACCAGTCAAGGTCTACCGGTCGTGCTCCAAATGGGATAACGTATCCCATATGGATAACGATTCGGAACTCAAAGACAGCTACACCGTCGCGGTGGCAGCAGTCCTCACCGAGGCAAAGGAGGCTTCAAAAAAGTCTCTTTCTGACCTCGTCGCCGAAACTGATCTCTCTCGCGCCACCATTGTCCGAGTGCTCGCGGGCACGCGGGATATTACCGCCAACTACCTAAACCAGCTGAGCCGGGCGTTCGGGATTAGCGCCGGCGACGTGCTCGACGAGGCTGAGCGGCGGGACTCAGGGAAGTAGGGCGCCAGGCTGCACGCCCAGCAGCCGAGCAATTCGCGACAGCTCGAAAACGGTGAAGTCTTCAATCCCATCGAGCTTGTGACGCATCGCGACAGCACCAACGCGGCACGTCTCCGCCAGGCGCACGTGCGGCACGCCCTCTGCGGCCTTCGCGACGCTGTTCGCGACCCTGAGCAAGTACGTTCCTGTGCCAGCTTCGAGCACTTCCGTGCCCGTGACTATCCTGTTCCCCATGTGTTGACCGTACCCGTGTTTCTGTGGACCAACTCAGAAATCATTTGCCGTTAGCACCCCCAATACGGGGGGTAGTTTGCTAGGGATGTATCGTGATGCCTAACCACATATAAGGTAGACAGTCGCGCGCCACAAGGGCTAGGCGAGGGCGCGATAGCTTCTCAGCGTGCCACGAGGGAGAAACAGACAGACGGGCGAGCTGACTACAGCGGTCGCCGCGATCCTCTCCGACGCCTTCCTCGATCTGTTCATCACTCAGACCCAGTTCGGCGTACTCACTGGCATCTCGCAGTCCATGGTGTCTCTGTTTTTCAGAGGCGAACGCTCACCCGACCTCGATCAACTCGACCGTATGTGCAAAGCACTCGGCCTCGATGTGTCGCTTGTCGTCAGCCAGGCGAGCGCCTCGAGGTCGACAGCCGACAGCTAGCCCTCTATCTGCGGCATCGCACCAACGAGCACGCTATCGACTGATGCGGCCGCAGCGTGCAGCATGTCGGGGGAGAGGTGGCCGTACGTGTCAGAGGTGGTCTGAATCGATTCGTGGCCCAGACGCTGCTGCACGACTGCGAGCGGGTGCCCGTCCCTGATCAGCCAGTAGGCATGCGAGTGGCGAAGGTCATGCACGCGCGGCCACTTCCCAATAGGGTTCGTCGACACTGGGCGATCCCAGACCCCATTCGTTGCTGGCTGCCATTCCGGGTTCTTGTTCCGCTCGGCGTAGGCTGCCTGCCCGTTTGCCATTCGACGTGCCGGCTGCCAGGTGTCGTAGTAAAAGTTCGATTGCCGTACCGGCTGACCGTTACGGTTTTCAAACACGAACTCGCTTGCCCTCGCGGCGAGCTCACGGAGGTCGGGGATCAGTGACGCCGGCAGGGTGATCGAGCGCCGAGACTTCCGGGTCTTCGGGGCACCCAGATAGAAACCCTTCCCAGCGGATTTCTTCCACGCTCTTGAGACCCGGACCATGCCGTTGTCGAAGTCGAAGTCGACAGGTTTCAATGCTGTCGCTTCGCTCCACCGCATTCCGGTCCCCGCAAGCGTCAGGACGAGGGTCTCGTACTTCGGCGGGATGAACGACAACAGTTCAGTGAACTCGTTGGGAGTGAGGAAGGTCATCTCGAGGCGCTCCGACTCGGGCAGCCCGGTTTTCTGGCATGGGTTCTTCTGGATGAGCCCCGACTCTCGGGCGTCTTCGAACATAGCGAAGAGGAACCCGTGCCGATTCTTGATGGACTTCGCGGCAGCGCCGTCGTCAACTTGCTCGTTCACCCACGCTGCGATGCGGTCGGGCGAAACCGCATCGATCGGCAGGTCGCCCATGAAAGGCCCGATGTGAAGCCGCATGAACATGCGGTAGTCCTTGATCGTCTTCGGCTCGACACCGGACTTGCCGTTGATGTATTTTTCTGCTCGCTCTCCGACCGTGGGAGCGTCGTGACTGCTGTCCGACTCAATGAGCTTCAGTGCCTCTTCGGGTCCGATCTGTCGTACCACGTTCGCCCACTTCTGGGCGCTGCGATCGGTGTCGAAGCTGATCGACCGCGAACTCTTCTCGACCCGGAACCGGACGTCGAAGGCGACTGTCCCATCGCGTCGAGCACGCACTCTGACTGTCGCTGAATATGGGGTACGTTTCGCGGCCATTTAGGCTGCCTTCCATGGTGCAAACATGGTGACTTGTGGCACGCTGCCACACCTAAGTTTCCCATGATTCCGGGGAAGTGTGGCATGAAAGTGTGGCATAGCGCATGAGGGCAAAGAAAAGACCCCCGTACTTTGGCCCAGTCACTGGGCTGTACGGGGGCTATATTTGTACCGGTGGTGGGACTCGAACCCACACGTTTTGCAACAACGCATTTTGAGTGCGCCGCGTCTACCATTCCGCCACACCGGCTCGCGTCAACATTCACAAGAATACCGTAGGGTTGTGTTTGTGACTGACCAACCCGCGTCGACTCCCGCACCCCGTCGTGTGGTTGTTGCAGAAGACGAATCCCTTATCCGCCTCGACATCGTCGAGATTCTCCGTGACAACGGTTTTGAAGTTGTAGGAGAAGCGGGCGACGGCGAGACCGCTGTCGCGCTTGCGACCGAACTTCGCCCCGACCTCGTCATCATGGATGTCAAGATGCCGCTTCTCGATGGCATCTCGGCAGCCGAGAGGCTCAGCAAGGGTCACATCGCCCCCGTCGTGCTGCTCACCGCCTTCAGCCAGAAAGAACTGGTCGAGCGGGCAACCGAAGCCGGCGCCCTCGCCTACGTGGTGAAGCCGTTCACGCCGAGCGACCTGCTGCCGGCCATCGAGATCGCGCTCTCGCGTTACACCCAGATCATCACGCTCGAGGCCGAGGTCGCCGACCTGGTCGAGCGCTTCGAGACCCGCAAGCTCGTCGACCGGGCCAAGGGCCTGCTCAACGAGAAGATGGGGCTCACCGAGCCTGAGGCGTTCCGGTGGATCCAGAAGGCCTCCATGGATCGCCGGCTCACCATGCACGATGTGGCCCAGGCCATCATCGAGCAGCTGTCGGTCAAGAAGTAGCCGCAGAGGCACCGGCAACGGCCGCACGCTTCAGAGCCTCATGACGACACCACCCGGCACCGGGCATCCGGATGCCCTGACCCCCCTCGACATGACCGAACTGTTCGGGCGCGGCAGTGGCGCCCTGGCCGAGAAGATGGGCATCGAGTTTCTCGAGCTGAGCCCTGAACGCTCGGTCGCGACCATGCCGGTCGAGGGCAACACACAGCCGTTCGGCGTGGTGCACGGGGGTGCGTACGTGGTGCTCGCCGAGAGCCTCGGGTCGTTCGCTGCGAACATCTTCGCGGGCGAGGGCCGACTGGCCATGGGCATCGAGATCAACGCGAGCCACACGGGCTCGGCGTCGGCCGGTGTCGTCACCGGAGTGTGCACGGCCATCAAGCTCGGGCGAAACCTCACGGTGCACGAAATCGTCGTCTCCGACGAGGCCGGGCGGCGGCTTTCAACCGTTCGCATCACGAATTTTCTGCGCGACCTTCCGTAGGTCGAGAGCCCCACGGGGTGTCGGAGCCCGCTAGTAGGCTGGGGCTGTGCCTGACAACGTTCCCCCCACTCTTCTGCTCATCGACGGTCATTCGCTGGCGTTCCGTGCCTTCTACGCTCTGCCGGTCGACAGTTTTCAGACCCGCGACGGGCAGCACACCAACGCCATTCACGGCTTCATCTCCATGCTGCTCAACCTGCTGAAAAACGAGAAGCCCACACACCTGGCAGTTGCGTTCGATATCTCTCGGTTCTCCTTTCGTACGCGTGAATACCCCGAGTACAAGGGCACCCGCGGTGAGACCCCGGCCGAGTTCATCGGCCAGATTCCCCTGCTCAAAGATGTACTGCATGCCATGAACATCGAAACCCTCGAAAAAGAAGACTTCGAGGCCGACGACATTCTCGCAACCCTCGCCCGACAGGGCTCTGAGCAGGGCTTTCGCGTGCTGGTCGTCTCGGGCGACCGCGACGCCATTCAACTTGTCACCGACGACGTCACCCTGCTGTACCCGTCACGCCAGGGCGTGACAGACCTCACCCGGTACGACCGCGACAAGGTCTTCGAGCGCTACGGCATCGAGCCGCACCAGTACCCCGAGATCGCCGCGCTGGTGGGCGAGACGAGCGACAACCTGCCCGGCATTCCGAAGGTCGGCGAGAAGACCGCCGTCAAGTGGCTGAACCAGTTCGGCAGTCTCGACGAGATTCTTCGCCGCTCCGACGAGATCGGCGGCAAGGTGGGCGAGAGCCTCCGCGAATTCCAGGAGAATGCGGTGCGCAACCGCCGGCTGAACCGGCTGCTCACCGATGTCGAGCTGGGCGCAGGCCCCGCCGACTTCGACCGCAAGCCCGTCAACGAGCAGGCCGTGCGCGATCTGTTCGCGCGCCTTGAGTTTCGCACGCTGCTCGAGCGGGTGTTCAAACTCGACGGCATCACGGTCGACGGGGGTGGGGCATCCGGTGGCGGCGGGGCTGGCTCTGCTGGCTCACTCATCGACGAGCAGGCCGTCGTCGTACCGGTGCCGAGCAACGAGCTCGACGAAGAGCTCGGCGCGTGGCTCACCCGGCACAGCGCCGCCGAGCCGTTCGGGCTCGCCTTGTCGGCCGAGATACTGGATGGCCGGCCCATCGGCTTCGGAGTCGCCGCCTCCGACGCGGCCGTGTTTGTGCCCTGGTCGCCCGACAGCCGCGACTACCTGCCGTTCGAGAACTGGCTGGCCAGCGATTCGCCGAAGATCATGCACGGCGCGAAACACCAGATCAAAGCGATGATCTCGGCAGGGCTCCCGACCACGGGCATCACTTTCGACACGTCGATCGCTGCGTGGCTGCTGAAATCCGACGGTACCCCGCCCACTTTGGCCGACCTCGTCGACCGGCAGCTCGGCGAGACCCTGCCGACCCCTGACCCCAACCAGCTCGTACCCGACGACGACTCGGTCATCGGTCCGGCCGTACAGGCCTGGTACATCGGCCGCGTCGCCCGCGCCCTGAACGAGCGGCTCGACGAGGGCTCACGATCGGTACTCGTCGACATCGAGATGCCCGTGCTCGCGGTACTCGCGCAGATGGAGCTCGACGGCGTCGCCGTCAGCCATGCGCAGCTCTCCGAACTCTCGGGCGAGCTGAGCACACGCGCCAACGCCCTCGCTGCCGAAGCGTTCGCCATCATCGAGCGGGAGATCAACCTCGGGTCGCCCAAGCAGATCCAGGAGGTGCTCTTCGAGCAGCTCGGTATGCCCAAGACCCGGGCCACGAAGACGGGGTACTCGACCGATGCCGTGTCGCTGGCCGATCTGCAGGCGAGCTCGCCGCATCCGTTTCTCGACCTGCTGTTGTCACACCGCGACGCCACGAAGCTCAACCAGATCGTCGAGACACTCGACAAGTCGATCGCGTCCGATCGGCGCATCCACACGACCTACGTGCAGACCGGCAGCTCCACCGGTCGTATCTCCTCGACCGACCCGAACCTGCAGAACATCCCGGTTCGCACCGAGGAGGGCCGCCGCATCCGCGAGGCCTTCATGGTGGGCGAGAGCTTCGAGACCCTGCTCACGACCGACTACTCGCAGATCGAGATGCGCATCATGGCGCACCTCTCCGAAGACGAGGGGCTCATCGCCGCGTTCCAGTCGGGCGAAGACCTGCACCGGTTCGTCGGCGCGCGCATCTTCGGTGTCGAGCCGGCCGATGTCAGCTCGGCGATGCGATCGAAGGTGAAGGCCATGTCGTACGGTCTTGCCTATGGCCTCTCGGCGTTCGGCCTGTCGAAACAGCTGCGCATTCCCACCTCCGAAGCCAAACAGCTGATGAGCGACTACTTCGAACGTTTCGGCGCAGTGCGCGACTACCTCCGCAACGTAGTGGTTCAGGCGCGCGAAGACGGTTACACCGAGACCATCTTCGGGCGTCGCCGTATGTTCCCCGACCTGAACAGCCCCAACCGGGTGCTGCGAGACAACGCCGAACGGGCGGCGCTGAACGCGCCCATCCAGGGCACGGCCGCCGACATCCTGAAGATCGCCATGGTGAACATCGCGGCCGACCTGCAGGTGCACCAGCTGAAGTCGCGCATGCTGCTGCAGGTGCACGACGAGCTGGTCTTCGACGTGTACCCCGGCGAGTGGAACGAACTGGCCGCCATCGTGACCGCCCGCATGTCGACCGCGGCCGAACTGAAGGTTCCGCTCGACGTGCAGCTCGGTCGCGGGCAGAACTGGAACGAGGCGGCGCACTAGGTTCCGCCGCCGCGTTGTCGCCGCGCTCTCCGCTGCCGTTGAGGTACGGGTTTTGCCCGGTTTGCGACGGTGCAGGTGCGCAAAACCCGTACCTCAACGATCAGTCGAGCGAAGGGCGAAGGGCGACGTGCGACGTGCGGCTCGGCCGGTCAGCGAAAGTCGCGGGAGCGAGTGGGGGCGCCGAGCGGCAGCAGCTCGAAGCGGTCAGCGATGAGGTTCAGGATGCCTTCGGGCGAGCGCTCGATGATGCCGCGCACGATCATCGCCGGCGCCTCCCGCGCTACCCGGCGGTAGCGATCCCACACTCCCACGCTGCAGATCACGTTCAGGATGCCCGTCTCGTCTTCGAGGTTCACGAAGGTCATTCCGCTCGCCGTTGCCGGCCGCTGCCGGTGCGTCACCACACCGCCCACCTCGATGCGCCGCCCATTTTCGGTGGTCATCAGCGCAGAGATCGGCAGGGCACCCCGATCGCTCAACAGTTCTCTCGAATGCGACACCGGATGATCGTCGGGCGAGATGCCTGTGCTCCAGAGGTCGTAGATCACCTGCTCGGTGGGGCTCAACATCGGCAGCAGCGGCGGCTGAACGCTGACGAACGTGCCCGGCAGGTATTCGGACTTGTCTTGCGCGGCGTTGCCCGCCTCCCACAGCGCCTCGCGCCGGGTGAGGTTGAGGCTGGTGAACGCCCCCGCCGACGCGAGGGCCTCCATCTGCGTGGTGTTCAGATCGTTGCGCCGGGCCACGTCGGCCATGCTGCGGTAGGGGCCGCCGCGGTCGCGTTCGGCGACGATACGCTGGCCCACCTTCTCGCCGATGGAGGTGATATCGGCGAGGCCCAGCCGCACATCGAGGGTGCCGTCGCGTCGGTGCCGAGCGGTGTGAACTGCGACGTCGGCGGCGGCAACGGCATCGCGGTCGAACTTCCCGCTGACCGGAGGCTGCTCGAACACGGCGCAGGCGGGCATACCGGTGGGGGTAACGAGATTGGTGGCGGAGTCCGGTGCCTGCCGCGGCTCGAGCCCCGCCTGAACGCCGGAGCGCTGAATGTCGGGTCGGTGCACCACAACGCCGTGCCGACGAGCATCCGCCACCAGGGTCTGCGGCGAGTAGAAGCCCATGGGTTGGGCGCGCAGCAGTGACGCCAGAAACGCGGCGGGGTAGTGCAGCTTGAACCACGAGCTCGCATAGACGAGCAGGGCGAAGCTGTTCGAATGGCTTTCGGCGAACCCGAAGTTCGCGAAGGCCTCGATCTTCTGGTAGATCTCTTCGGCCACATCGGGTTCGATGCCGTTCTCGGCCATTCCGGCGAAGAGTTTCTCCTTCAGCGACGAGATCTTCTCGATACCGCGCTTCGACCCCATGGCCCGGCGCAGCAGGTCGGCGTCTTCGGGTGTGCAGTTACCCACCGCCTGCGCGACCTGCATGAGCTGCTCTTGAAACAGCGGCACCCCTAGCGTTCGTTCGAGAGATTCTTGCATCGACGGGTGCAGGTAGGTAACGGGTTCGAGGCCCAGTTTGCGCCGGATGTACGGATGCACGGCTCCGCCCTGAATCGGCCCCGGGCGAATCAGCGCGATCTCCACCACGAGGTCGTAGAACCGGCGCGGCTGCAGTCTCGGCAGCGTGCCCATCTGCGCCCGGCTCTCGACCTGGAAGACGCCGATGGAGTCGGCCCGGCAGAGCATGTCGTACACGCCCTCTTCTTCTTTGGGAATGTTCTTGAGGTTCCAGTCTTCGCCGAGGTTCTCGCGCACGAGGTCGAACGAGTGCTGCAGGGCCGAGAGCATGCCGAGGCCCAGCAGGTCGAACTTCACGAGGCCCATCCAGGCGCAGTCGTCTTTGTCCCACTGCAGAACGGTTCGGCCATCCATTCGCCCGTTCTCGATAGGGCAGACCTCACCCACGGGTCGGTCGGTGAGCACCATTCCTCCCGAATGAATGCCCATGTGGCGTGGAAACTTCAGCACCTGCTCGGCCAGCCCCACGACCGCCGGAGGAATATCGTGGTCTTGCGTGGCGATCGCAGGGCCCCAGCGCTCGATCTGCTTCGACCACGCGTCTTGCTGCCCGGGGCTGTGCCCCAGCGCCTTCGCCATGTCGCGCACCGCGAACTTGGGCCGGTAGGTGATGACGTTCGCCACCTGGGCAGCATTGCGGCGACCGTACTTCGTATAGACGTACTGGATGACCTCCTCCCGTCTGCCCGAATCGAAATCCACATCGATGTCGGGCTCTTCGTCACGCAGGCTCGACAGAAACCGCTCGAATGGCAGCTTGAAGAAAATGGAGTCGACCGCGGTGATGTCGAGAATGAAGCACACCGCAGAGTTGGCCGCCGAGCCCCGGCCCTGGCAGAGAATTCCCTGCTCCCGGGCGTGGCGCACGATGTCCCATACGATCAGAAAGTAGCCGGGAAAGTCTTTTTGCTCGATGACTGCCAGCTCGCTCTCGATTCGCTGGCGGTCGGCGGCGGTTGCGTGCGGGTAATGGCTCGCCATGTTCTCGTCGACCAGGTGACGCAGGTACGACATGGGCGTGTGCCCCTCGGGAACCTCCTGCCGAGGCAGCCGTGGTTTCGCCGTGCGCAGCTGAAACGACAGGTCATCGGCCACCTCGACCGTTCGTTCGACAACCCCCGGGTAACGGCCGAAGCGCGCCGCCATCTCGGCGCCCGAGCGCAGGTGCGACCCGGCCGAAGCCGGCAGCCACCCCTCGAGGTCATCGAGGCTGCGGCGGGCCCGTACGGCCGCCAGTGCCTGCGCAAGCGGAAACTGTTTTGGCGTCGCGTAATGCACATTGCCGGTCGCCACCGCGTTGACCTTGTGTTTGAGAGCCAACTCATAGAGCGCATCGTTCGCGTCGCTGTCGAGCGGATTACCGTGGTCGAACAGTTCGACCAGTACGTTGTCGCGCCCGAACAGAGCCACGAGTCGGTCGAGTTCGCGCGACGCACCGGGCAGCCCCTCTGCCTCGAGCGCCTGCCGCACGGCACCTTTGCGGCAGCCGGTCAGCACGGTCCATGCGACGCTTCCGGATGCCCGGGGTGAGCCCGCACCCGAGCCTGTGCCAGCGCCTGCCCAGCCCGCCTGCACCTCGCTGCCGTCGGCCCCGCTGCCACCCCGGGCCTGGTCTGCGAGCAGCTCGAGGTCGTACAGCGGGCGCCCCTTCTCAGCCCCACCCGCCAGCTGCGCGGTGGTGATCGCCGCCGAGAGTCGGTGGTAGCCCTCCTGTCTGCGCGCCAGAATCACGAGATGGGTGCCTTCGGGGTCGGCAAATCCGTTCTGCGGTTTGCTGAGCCCGAGCGACAGTTCCGCGCCGAACACGGTGGCAACGCTCGGGTATGCCTCGGCCGCCTCGGCCAGGTGCACCACCCCGTAGAAGCCGTCGTGATCGGTGAGGGCGATGCCGTGCATCCGGAGCCGTGCCGCCTCTTCGAGCAACTCTTCGGGAGATGAAGCTCCGTCGAGAAAGCTGAAGTTCGAGTGCGCGTGCAGTTCGGCGTACGGCACCACCGGGGTGCCGTCGCCACCGGACTCTGGTGGCGGGGGTGGGGGCGCGGGAGGGACGTAGGGCATGCGTTTTCGCGAGAAAGCGGGACCGTCGCCGCCATCGCGTTCGGGTGTCTCGCCGGGCCTTCGCCCCGACAGCTTGCGTTCCAGCTCCGACCACGGAATCGCAGGATTGTTGAACCCCATCAGCACACCTCTGCTGGGTTTGCATACGGAGGTGTGGTTGCTGTTGCTGTTGCTGTTGCTGTCGGCTCAGTCATAGCGGGCCTCCGCCCACCAGGTTTTGTCGTGCAGCGCGAGCAGCCACGCGGTTCCGTCGGCGTCGACCACTTGGAAGCGGTGAAACGAGCGCGCCTGCTCCTGATCCCACCAACGCTCGTGAACCGGCCAGGGGCCAGCCCACGCCGTGATGGCCTGCGGTACGGGCGCACGCGTCATCCCGACGGTCGAAGGCGCGGTGCCTGCGCTGGTGTTGCCAGCCCTGCCAGCCCCGTCAGCCCCGCCAGCGCCGGGCGCAAAGCGGCTCGGAACACCGGTCAGTGCCCCCCGTTCGTCGACCTCCACGGCTTCGCCCGACACCCCGAGCACAGTGACCCTGCTCGGACGCTCGAACACCGACGACGGGGCAGGCAGCGGCACACTACCGGGCCACGGCTTGAACGTCTCTCGCCCTGCCGTTGTTCTACTCCCACCTGCAACGGTCGCAGCCCCATCTGCTGCCCGACTGCCCGCAGCCCCACGCCGTACCCGACTCGCCGCCGCCGTGCCCTCCACCGGGTCACCCCACGGAGTCAGAATCTGCCGTTCGGCCACGCCGCGCCCCCCGCCGATCACCGCGGTGACCACCCCGCCGTGCCCGAGCAGGCTCTGCACCCGCGACAGCCCGTGGTGCACCCGGTCGTCGGGCGTGCTGCCCCACAACCCGGTCTCGTAGTTGCCGATCGTGTCGAGGCCTTCGGGCAGCACCCGAACCTTCGTGATGGGCGACTTCAGGGCGCCGTTGCCGGTACCCATACGGCC
This sequence comes from Subtercola sp. RTI3, assembly GCF_035018625.1. Taxonomy (NCBI): domain Bacteria; kingdom Bacillati; phylum Actinomycetota; class Actinomycetes; order Micrococcales; family Microbacteriaceae; genus Subtercola; species Subtercola sp. RTI3. The sequence continues at coordinate 48,716 of NZ_JASJXO010000001.1, forward strand.
CTGTACCTGCCAGCGAATGCGGTCGAGCACATCGTTTGCACTGAACCAGCGCGGATGCCCCCACCCACGCTCGTGCATCAGCCCGTTGTCGGTGTGCAGCTCCACCCGGATGCTCGTGCACACCAGAAGCGACCGGGTGAGTTCGTCGACGAACCGCTCTGCTGCCGTTCGAAAGGCGAACGTGATCTGGTCGACGAGTTCGAGCGGAGGTTCGAACGAGACCTCGATGTCGCGCAGCTGCGGTGGTAGCCGCGGAGTCACCCGGCGCAGGTCACCACCGCTGGCGAGACTGTGTGCATACACCCCGGTCTCGCCGAACCGCGCCCGCACGTCGCGAAAGTCGAGGGCAGCGAAGGCGCCGAGCGTCGTCAGCCCGAGGCGGCGCAGCAGCGTGGCCAGCGCTTGGTCACCGATCAGTTCGATGGGCTGGGGTGCCAGGAATTGGGGCGAGGTCGAGGGAGCCACGATACGGATGCTCTGCCGCCCCGGCATCCGAACAGCACGCTCTGCGGCGAATCGACCGTCGGCGATCGCAATGCGCGCGGCAAAGGCGCCAACGGCAGCAGTGCCGCCATCAGTCGTAACGGCAACGCCGCCGTTCGCAGCAGTTTCACCACTCGCAGCAGCGCCAGCTTCGCCGTCTTCACCCAACCGCGTCACCTCGAGCGAGGCCAGCGTGTTCAGCAGCACCTGTGCCACCTGATTTTCGCCGCCGTAGTAGCGGCTGGGGCCGCGGGCGTCGAGGGCGCAGGTTCCGGGGCGGAGCATCTGTACTCCCGGCATGAGCTCTTCGATGGCGTTCATCACCGGCTCGAAACTGCGGTGGTCGAGGGCGGAGTCGTACTCGAATGTCAGCAGGTCGGGGCATGTGGCCTGCGCTTCGCGAAGGCGAAGGCCCCGCCGAACACCTTCGGCCCGAGCGCTCGACGAACAGGCGAACACCAGGCCCCGTTCGATCAAAGCGATGGGGCTGTCGGTGGGGATGTCTTCGATGAGCGCCCGCGCCCTGACCGGCCAGTCGGGAAACCACACCACCAGGGTGCGCGACTTCTCTGTTCGGGGCACGGCTCACCCCGCCAATTCGTGCTCGGCGAAGCCATGCTCGGCCCGTTCGTGGCCACCCGAACCGGCACCGCCACCCGAACCGGCACCGCCACCCGACGCCGACCCCACCTCGCGGATCTGCTCAGACGCATCCGGCAGCCACAGCCGGGCCGTGCGTTTCTGGCCCCAGAGCGACTTGCCGCTCGAACTCACCGTGACCTGTCTGCTCGCGAGGTGCCCGTGCCCGGCGCCGATGCCGCCCCAGGTGCTCTCGGTGATGCGGAGGGTCGCTTCGCTCTGCGCCCAGCCGCCCAACACGATGAGCGTCGCTTCGCGCTGCCGGATGCGCGCCGCCAACCGAGCCGTCACGGCATCGCTGAGCCGCGGGGGAGCGACCGTGACCACCACGCTCACCACATCGATGATGGCCGATGTCACCGCGAGCCACTGGTCGCCCGGATGCGGCACCAACACCAGCCGTTCGAGGTCGATACCCGAGCGCGCAGCGGCTTCAACGCCGAAGTCGGGAATGCCTACGACTCCGCACCAGGCACCCGCGGCAGACGGCCCCGCCATCAGAGCCATCAGCAGCGCATGCGAGCGCTCGACCGAGTACACCGCGCCGGCCTGAAGCGCCCCACCGGGCAGCAGCGAAGCCAGTGCCGGCACCGTTTCGAGCCGTCGCGTCTCGAGCTTGGTGGTCTGCATCTGCCGGATACGCTCCTGCAGCTCGCGCACGGAGTCGCCCCGGCCTGCCTCCACCCGCGCCAAACCGGCCGCGGGTGCGGCTTCGGCGAGGAGGACGGAAAGGTCTGGCATCTCCCCATATTCGAACATATGTTCGAATATGTCAATCGATGCGGCGAGTCGCCTGCCAGAGCATCCGGAACCCGGAAAGCACTACTTCTTCAGTGGGTCGTGACCCCAGTTCATAAGCGAGAACCGCCAGGGCGTGTCGGTGACATCGCCGCTCGGGCGCTGTTTCAGATGCCGGTGAACGAAGCCCACCACTGTGGTCATGTGCTCGTAGTCGCCGTCGGTGAACTCCGACTGATTCTTCTGCAGGAGGGCAACGATACGCCTGCCGCTGGCGTGGCCCACCGACTCGTCTGAGTCCTTTTTCCCACCTGAGTCCTTTTTCTGACCCACCGCTTTCGATTCCTCGGTTCTGAGCCATTTCTCCAGCTGCGACGCCGTCATGTTCACAACGGAATGAAAGCTCCTGAGAGTCACTTTCGGGTCTGTCGCCGTGTCATCTGTCATGCCTGCAGTATCGACAGACCGTACGGATGCGTGCAACGGGTTGCCAATGTCGTCAAAATGCGTAGGTTCAAAGTATGACTTTCGAGAGAGAAGCCCGCGAAACCCGTCACGCCGAAAAAGATGCCGCACAGCAGCATTCGGCGCATGGGCTCTCCGATCGCGACCTCACCGCACTCGACCGGGCTGACGACCCCCAGAGCGAAGCCGAGACCGAGGTTCTGCAGAACGAGAGCGTCTCCGACAGTGCCGCGATCGACGACGACATCGACGCGTCTGACGTCGATGTGCTGCCCGGAACGGGTGGCCCCGACGACTACGGCGACACCGAAGTCGACCCCGCCGAGCTGAACATGAGCGGGGATTCGATTCCCGGGCATCCGAAGCCCGCGTCGCACCCGCACTAGTTCTCCACAGCGGGCCAACGTTGAGAGTTGTGCACAGCCTGGGTACCGAGCGGATGCGTGTCAGGGCCCAGGCATAAGCTGAATCCATGACCGAGAGCACCAATTTCGCCCCCGTCCCTGAGTCCGCCGCATCAGGGTTCCCCACAACAGGGCCTGCCGCAGCGTCCGTCGGCGCATCCATCGCGGGCGAGCGCACCCCCACCGCCATCGACGCCGTCGCCGAGCGCTGGGTCGACACCCTGGTAGCACTCGAACCCGCGGTGGGCACCTACATCGGCCGCAACGAGGCCAACGATCGTTACGGCGACTACTCGCCCGCTGGCCACGAGGCCTACGCCGCGGCCGTGCGCAGCACACTGCGTGAGCTCGAGGCGCACACGGCGGTCGACGACATCGATGTCGTCACGCAGGCCGACCTCGGCAGCTCTCTACGCCTGGCCCTCGAGAGCTCTGAGGCACGCCTGCAGCTCCGCAACCTCAACGTCATCGAGTCGCCGTCGCAGGAGATCCGCGAGGTCTACGACCTCATGCCCACCGACAGCGCCGACGACTGGGAGGTCGTGGGCCTCCGTCTTTCGGGCGTGGGCACCGCGCTCGACGGCTACATCGAGACCCTCCGCGAGGGCATCCGATCGGGCGTCACACCCGCCCGGCGACAAGTGCGCGAAGTGCTGCTGCAGGCCAAGAAGAATGTCGGCGAGAGTGGCTTCTTCCACAACCTCGTGCGCTCTGCCTCAAATCCCGATGCGTCGCGGTCGCCCTCGTCGACACAGTCGTCTTCGTCAGCCCAGCAGCCTCCCAGCTCCGGGTCGCCTGCTCCGGATGCCCTGCCCGACACCCTCGTCAGGCAGCTCACCCACGGGGCCGAGGTCGCTTCCGCAGCCTACGATCGCTTCGCCGAGTTCCTGACAACCGAGCTGATGCCCGCCGCCACCGAGCACGACGCGGTCGGGCGGGAGATCTACGCCCTCGAATCGCGCAAGTTCCTCGGCGCCACGGTCGACCTCGACGAGACCTACGAGTGGGGCATTGAAGAGTTGCGGCGCATGGTGAGCGAACAAGAGGCCATTGCCCGCGAGATTCTGCCCGGTGCGTCTGTGCTCGAGGCGATCGCCCACCTCGACGCCGACCCATCGCAGAAGCTGCATGGCACCGCCGCGCTGCAGCAGTGGATGCAGGAGACCAGCGACCGTGCCATCGCCGAGCTCTCGGGGAGCCAATTCGACATTCCCGCCGAGATCAGGGCGATCGAGTGCATGATCGCTCCCACAAGCGAGGGCGGCATCTACTACACCGGCCCCACCGACGACTTCTCCCGGCCGGGCCGTATGTGGTGGTCGGTGCCCGAAGGGGTCACCGAGTTCGACACCTGGCGTGAATTGACCACCGTCTACCACGAGGGTGTTCCCGGGCACCACCTGCAGATCGGCCAGGCCGTCTACAACCGCGCCAAGCTGAACACCTGGCGCCGCCAGCTGGCCGGCACCTCCGGCCACGCAGAAGGCTGGGCGCTCTATGCCGAACGGCTCATGCAAGAACTCGGGTACCTCGACAACCCGGCAGATCGGTTCGGCATGCTCGACGGCCAGCGCCTGCGGGCCGCCCGGGTGGTACTCGACATCGGAGTTCACCTCGGCAAGCCGCGCCTCGACGGCTCCGGCGTGTGGGATGCGGAGTATGCGCTCGAGTTTCTGCGCGCCAACGTCAACATGAATGACGGATTCGTTCGTTTCGAAGTGAACCGCTACCTCGGTTGGCCGGGCCAGGCACCCGCCTACAAGGTGGGCCAGCGCATCTGGGAGCAGCTGCGCGACGACTACCGCGCCCGACAGGGCTCGGCATTCGACATCCGCGAGTTCCATCGCCGCGCCCTCGACCTCGGCGGCGTGGGTCTCGATACCCTCGTGGCCGCCTTCGAGAAGTGAACCTGTCCCGTCTCTGCGGCGAGATGCGCCCGACGGGTCTTTCTATCGGGTTGCTTGAGGCAGAATCGCGGGGCTAAGATTGATTGGCGCAATTTGCGTCAAACATCCATTGCCGTGCGCTCACGAACTCTCTCCGGGTGAAGCTTCACTCGGATGAGTTTTCTGCTGCACAGCCTGATATATGTCCATACTGGAGCAACTACTACATGACAATCGTAACGACCGACAGGGCACCCAAGCAGGTAGCCGTTAACGACATCGGGTCTGCTGAAGACTTTCTTGCCGCGGTCGAGAAGACACTGAAGTTCTTCAACGACGGAGACCTCATCGAAGGCACCGTTGTAAAGATTGACCGCGACGAGGTTCTCCTCGACGTCGGTTACAAGACCGAGGGTGTCATTCCCTCGCGCGAACTTTCCATCAAGCACGATGTCGACCCGACTGATGTCGTGAAGGTCGGCGACCTGGTCGAGGCTCTTGTTCTTCAGAAAGAAGACAAAGAAGGCCGCCTCATCCTGTCGAAGAAGCGCGCTCAGTACGAGCGTGCATGGGGCGACGTCGAGAAGATCAAAGACGCCGACGGTGTTGTCACCGGTTCGGTCATCGAGGTCGTCAAGGGCGGGCTCATCGTCGACATCGGCCTTCGCGGCTTCCTGCCGGCATCGCTCATCGAGCTGCGCCGCGTTCGTGACCTCACGCCGTACCTCGGCCAGGAGATCGAAGCGAAGATCCTCGAGCTCGACAAGAACCGCAACAACGTCGTTCTGAGCCGCCGCGCGCTGCTCGAGCAGACGCAGTCGGAGAGCCGCACCACGTTCCTGAACAACCTCCAAAAGGGTCAGGTTCGCAAGGGTGTCGTTTCGTCGATCGTCAACTTCGGTGCGTTCGTCGACCTCGGCGGCGTCGACGGTCTCGTTCACGTCTCCGAGCTGTCGTGGAAGCACATCGAGCACGCTTCAGAGGTTGTCGAGGTTGGCCAGGAGGTCACCGTCGAGATCCTCGAGGTCGACCTCGAGCGCGAACGTGTCTCCCTGTCGCTCAAGGCGACGCAGGAAGACCCGTGGCAGGTCTTCGCCCGCACCCACGCCATCGGCCAGGTTGCACCGGGTAAGGTCACCAAGCTTGTTCCCTTCGGCGCGTTCGTTCGCGTTGCAGAGGGCATCGAGGGCCTCGTGCACATCTCCGAGCTGTCGGGCAAGCACGTCGAACTCGCCGAGCAGGTTGTCTCGGTCGGCGACGACGTGTTCGTCAAGGTCATCGACATCGACCTCGAGCGTCGCCGCATCTCGCTGAGCCTCAAGCAGGCCAACGAGGGCGTCGACCCCGAAGGTACCGAGTTCGACCCGGCCCTTTACGGCATGCTCACCGAGTACGACGACCAGGGCAACTACAAGTACCCCGAAGGCTTCGACCCGGAGACCAACGAGTGGCGCGAAGGCTTCGACAGCCAGCGCGAGAAGTGGGAGCAGGACTACGCTGCAGCCCAGGCTCGCTGGGAAGCCCACAAGAAGCAGGTTGCAACCTCGAACGAAGAGACCCCGCTCGACGCCTCAGGCGTTCCCTCGGGCTCGTCGTTCTCCAGCGAGTCGACCGGAGCCGGCACCCTCGCCGACGACGAGACGCTCGCCGCGCTTCGCGAGAAGCTGAGCTCGAACAACTAGTTTCTCTGCATTACCTCGTTCGGCCGCTCTCCTTCGGGAGGGCGGCCGTTCGCCGTCAAGGCAGCTTTAGGCGGGCGGGTAGCATGAAGTCGTGTATCTCGTAGCGCTCACCGGCGGCATCGCCTCAGGCAAGTCCACCGTCGCGAAACGCCTCGCCGAGCACGGGGCCGTTCGCATCGACGCCGACCAGCTGGCGCGCGAGGTTGTCGAGCCGGGCACGGATGCCCTGCAGAACATCGCGAACACCTTCGGTGAGCAGCTCGTGCTGCCCGACGGGTCGCTCGACCGGGCATCCCTCGGTGCCGCCGTCTTCGGGCACCCCGAACAGCTCGTCAAGCTGAACGCCATCGTTCACCCAGCCGTTCAGCAGCTCACTCGTGAACGCATCGCCGAGGCCGAAGCGGCCGACCCCGACGCCATCATCGTGTACGACGTTCCGCTGCTCGTCGAAGGCAAGCTTCCGCACCCCTTCGAAAAGGTGATCGTGGTGAGCGCCCCCGATGAACTGCGCATCGACCGCCTCATCACGCACCGCGGGATGTCGCGTTCTGACGCCGAACGGCGCATAGCGTCGCAGGTGTCCGAGGCCGAACGCCTTGCCATCGCCGACATCGTCATCGACTCCACCGGTACGCTCGCCGACACCCTCACCGGCGCCGACGCCCTCTGGCTCACCCTGCGCGCTCAAGCAGAGGCCAAAGCCAAAGCTACCCCCGCCGAGCCCACCGCGCTCCCCACAAACTGAATTGGGGAGATAGAAGACAACGACGATGCTCAGCCGAAGAGAAGCGCAGCCTCGTCGTAGCGGTGCTGGGGCACGACCTTGAGCTTGCCGAGGGCCTCTTCGAAGCCCACGTTCACGATGTCGGTTGCGCGAAGCGCAACCATCTGCCCCCAGCGCTCCTCGAGCACCGAATCACTCGCGGCCATGCCGAGGCGGGTAGCGAGCACGCGGTCGTAGGCGCTCGGCACCCCGCCGCGCTGAATGTGGCCGAGCGTGGTGGCCCGCGTCTCGATACCGGTCATCTCTTCGATCATGGGGGCGAGCCGTTCGCCGATACCGCCGAGGCGGGGGCGCCCGAACGCGTCGAGCCCGCGCTCGGAGTGCGCGTCATCCGCCTCGCCGGGCACGAAACCTTCGGCCACCACCACGAGCGGCGCGCGACCGCGGGCATTGGCGCTCTCGACCCAGCCGCGAATCTGCTCCATCGTCGTCTTCTGTTCGGGGATAAGTATGGCGTGTGCCCCCGCGGCCATGCCGGAGTGCAGCGCGATCCAGCCGACGTGCCGGCCCATGACCTCGGCCACCATGCAACGGCTGTGCGAATCGCCAGTGGTGCGCAGGCGATCCATCGCGTCGGTGGCGATCTGAACGGCCGTGTCGAAGCCGAAGGTGTAGTCGGTGGCGTCGAGGTCGTTGTCGATGGTCTTCGGTACTCCGACGATCTTCAGCCCAGCATCCGTCAGCCGTTTGGCCGCAGCAAGGGTGCCCTCGCCACCGATGGCGATGACGGCGTCGATTCCCTCGCGTTCGAGATTCTGCTGGATGCGCTCAGCGCCGCCTTCGCCCTCGAACGGGTTCGTGCGGGAGGTGCCCAGAATGGTGCCACCCTCTTTGGCGATGCCGCGCACGTTCGAGCGGCCGAGTTCGATGAGATCGGAGTTGACCACACCGCGCCAACCGCCCTTGAACCCCACGAACTCCTGGCCGTTGATCTCCGTGCCCTTGAGCACAATGCCCCGGATGACCGCGTTGAGGCCGGGGCAGTCGCCGCCGCTTGTCAGAATTCCGATTCTCATGGCTTCACCTTAGGGCTTTCTCGCTGGGCGTAATCGGGCCCGGAAGGGGAGCAGTGTCAGTGGCCCTACGTAAACTTATTGCATGGAACCCACCCGCTCTGTTCGCCCGTTTGAAGTCATCAGTGACTACACGCCCAGCGGCGACCAGCCCACGGCGATCGCCGAACTGACCGCGCGCATCAACGCCGGCGAGACCGATGTCGTGCTGCTCGGTGCGACCGGTACCGGCAAGTCGGCGACCACGGCGTGGCTCATCGAAGCCGTACAGCGGCCCACACTGGTTCTGGCGCACAACAAGACCCTGGCGGCCCAGCTCGCGAACGAGTTTCGCGAGCTCATGCCGAACAACGCGGTCGAGTACTTCGTGTCGTACTACGACTACTACCAGCCAGAGGCGTACGTTCCGCAGACCGATACATTCATCGAGAAAGACAGCTCGATCAACTCAGAGGTCGAGCGGCTGCGACACTCCACCACCAACTCACTGCTGAGCCGGCGCGACGTCATCGTGGTCTCCACTGTGTCGTGCATCTACGGCCTCGGCCAACCCGAGCAGTACATGAACGCCATGATGGCGTTGCAGGTGGGCCAGAAGGTCGACCGCGACTGGCTCATCCGTAAGTTCATCTCCATGCAGTACCAGCGCAACGACATCGACTTCTCGCGCGGCAACTTTCGGGTGCGCGGCGACACCATCGAGATCATCCCCATGTACGAAGAGCTCGCGATTCGCATCGAGATGTTCGGCGACGAGATCGAGGCGCTCTACACGCTGCACCCTCTCACGGGCGACATCGTGCGCAAGATGGATTCGATCTCGGTCTTCCCCGGCTCGCACTACGTGGCCGACACCGAGGTCATGCACCGGGCCATCGGCACCATTCAAGAAGAGCTCGCCCAGCGCCTCACGCAGCTCGAACGCGAGGGCAAGCTGCTCGAAGCCCAGCGGCTGCGCATGCGCACCACCTTCGACCTCGAGATGATGCAGCAGATCGGTTTCACCTCCGGTATCGAGAACTACTCCAGGCACATCGACGGGCGTCAGCCCGGCGAGGCTCCGCACTGCCTGCTCGACTACTTTCCCGACGACTTTCTCGTCGTGATCGACGAATCGCACGTCACGGTGCCGCAGATCGGTGCCATGTACGAGGGCGACTCGTCGCGCAAGCGCACACTCGTTGAGCACGGCTTCCGGCTGCCGAGCGCGCTCGACAACCGTCCGCTGCGGTGGAACGAGTTCAACGACCGGGTGGGCCAGAAGGTCTACCTCTCTGCGACGCCGGGAAAATACGAGATGGGCATCGCCGACGGGGTGGTCGAGCAGATCATCCGGCCCACCGGGCTGATCGACCCCGAGATCATCGTGAAGCCCTCGAAGGGGCAGATCGACGACCTGCTCGAGGAGATTCGTATTCGCGTGGCGAAAGACGAGCGCATTCTCGTCACCACGCTGACGAAGAAGATGGCCGAAGAGCTCACCGACTTCATGGGCGAGCACGGCGTGCGCGTGCGGTACCTGCACTCCGACGTCGACACACTGCGTCGCGTCGAGCTGCTCACCGAGCTTCGAGCAGGCGTCTACGACGTGCTCGTGGGCATCAACCTGCTGCGAGAGGGCCTCGACCTGCCCGAAGTGTCGCTCGTGGCCATTCTCGACGCTGACAAAGAGGGGTTCCTGCGCTCGTCGACGTCGCTCATCCAGACCATCGGCCGGGCCGCACGAAACGTGTCGGGCCAGGTGATCATGTACGCCGACGTGATGACCGACTCGATGACCCGCGCCATCGACGAGACCAGCCGGCGCCGCGAGAAGCAGGTTGCCTACAACCTCGAGCGCGGCGTCGACCCGCAACCGCTCCGTAAACGCATCGCCGACATCACCGAGATGCTCACGCGCGAAGGCGCCGACACGGCCGAACTGCTGGCCGGGCGCAACAGCAAAAAGCGGAGCCCCACCCCGAACCTGCGCCGGGAGGGCATCGCCGCCGCGGGCGCGAATGAACTCGAGACGCTCATCGCCGACCTGAATGACCAGATGATGACCGCCGCTGCCGAACTCAAGTTCGAACTGGCAGCGCGGCTGCGCGACGAACTGGGAGACATGAAGCACGAGCTCCGCCAGATGGAGAAGGCAGGTCACATCTGATCGGGTTCGACGCTTGAGCGCATCTGGTACACAATCGTGAGGTCTGAAAGCATCGGATGCTTACACTCTGGTAGCAAAAGGCGTGGTCACGTAGTCATGAGGTATGCCCGAATACTCTGAAGCCGCCCGCATCGTGGGGGAGCGCGTTCGCGCCACCCGCCAGAAGCTCGGGCTGAGCCAGGAAGACGTGGCCGTACTCGCGGAGATGCACGTGACGAACGTGGGCAAAATCGAGCGGGGGCAGTCGAACCCGAGCCTGACCACGCTGATCTCGCTTGCCGGGGCACTCAACGCGAATGTGGGCGACTGGACGTCGGGGCTGACGACCGCCATGATTCCCGGGCGAACGCACACGCTGACGGCCGCCGAGTTTCTGCGCGAGCGTGCCCGCCGCGGCTGACAGCGATCGGCGCACGCACCCGAACGCCCGCCACGGGCCGCAGGGGCCGTCACGATGCAGCCCAGCGCAGCGCAGCGCAGCGCAGAGTAGATAGGCACAGCGCACACGCCTCATCCCTCCGCGCCGCCCGCCCCGACGCTCTGGTCTGCACTCCGGGCAGCCGATAGTCATGAGTAATGCTCGAACACTCTGAGGCCGCCCGCATCGTAGGGGAGCGCATCCGTGCCACCCGTCAGCAGCTGGGCCTGAGCCAAGAAGATCTCGCCGACCTCGCCGAGATGCACGTCACCAACGTGGGCAAGGTCGAACGGGGGCAGACCAACCCGAGTCTCTCGACACTGGTCGCTCTCTCCGGCGCGCTGAACGCCGAACTCGACGGGTGGGTGGCGGGTCTCACTGCGGCGATGATTCCGGGGCGAACGCACCGCCTGAGCGCCGCCGAGTTTCTTCGCGAACAGGCTTCGCGTCGCGCCTGATGATGCGCCCTGAGCGTAGCGAGCGCCACCGGGGGAGCAGTGTCAGTGGCAGACCGTAGACTTCATGGGTGTCAATTACAGAGGTGGATTCCGCCGGAAAACTGAGTGTCCGTGGTGCCCGTGTTCACAATCTTCGCGACGTAGACCTTGATATCCCGCGCGATTCGCTCGTGGTCTTCACGGGGCTTTCGGGCTCGGGGAAGTCGAGCCTGGCGTTCGACACGATCTTCGCCGAGGGCCAGCGCCGCTACGTCGAATCGCTGAGCGCGTATGCACGCCAGTTTCTCGGCCAGGTCGACCGCCCCGACGTCGACTTCATCGAGGGCCTGAGCCCGGCGGTCAGCATCGACCAGAAGTCGACGAACCGCAACCCGCGTTCGACCGTCGGCACCATCACCGAGATCTACGACTACATGCGCCTGCTCTGGGCGCGCATCGGCATCGCCCACTGCCCCGTGTGCGGCGAGAAGATCTCGGCGCAGACGGTTCAGCAGATCGCCGACCAGCTGATGGAGCTCGAAACGGGCATCCGGTACCAGATCGTGAGCCCGGTCATCACGCAGAAGAAGGGCGAGTTCGTCGACCTCTTCAAAGAACTCGCTGCGGGCGGCTACTCACGTGCGGTGGTCGACGGCGACATCATTCAGCTCAATGAGCCGCCGAAGCTGAAGAAGCAGATCAAGCACGACATCTCGGTCGTGATCGACCGCCTGGTGGCCGGCCCCGACATTCTGAGCCGCCTCACCGATTCACTCGAGACCGCACTGCGGCTCACCGACGGCATCGTTCAGGTGAACTACGTCGACGCCGACGGGCCGGATGCCTGGCAGACGTTCAGCGAGAAGCTGAGCTGCCCCAACCAGCACCCCCTGCAGCTCACCGAGATCGAGCCGCGCACCTTCTCGTTCAACGCTCCGTTCGGTGCCTGCCCCGAGTGCTCGGGGCTCGGCACCCGCATGTCGGTCGACGCCGACCTGCTGCTGGGCGACCCCGAGCTGAGTATCAACGAGGGTGTCGTCATCCCGTGGTCGACGCAGGGCAAGGGCCTCTACAACTACTACGAGAAGCTGCTCGACGGCCTCGCCCGCGACCTGAAGTTCGATCTCAGCACGCCGTGGAACGAACTCAGCAAGACCGTTCAAGAAGCGGTGCTGCGCGGCGACAACTTCGAGGTGCGGGTGAAGTGGAAGAACCGCTTCGGCCGTGAGATGAGCTACACCTCGGGCTTCGAGGGAGTGGTTCCCTACATCGAACGCCAGTATCTGCAGGCCGAGACCGACAACCAGCGCGCCCGCTGGGCCGAATATCTTCGCGAAGTGGCGTGCCCGGTCTGCGATGGCAAGCGGCTGAAGCCCGAAGTGCTCGCCGTGCTGGTCAACGGTCACAGCATCGCCGATGTCACCGACATCAGCCTCACCGATGCCCAGAGCTTCATGGCAGAACTCACCCTCACCGACCGCGAGGCGCAGATCGCCGCGCAGGTGCTGCGGGAGATCCGCCTGCGGCTCGACTTCCTCATCCAGGTCGGGCTGAACTATCTGAACCTGGCCCGCGCGGCGGGGTCACTGAGCGGGGGCGAGGCCCAGCGCATCCGGCTGGCCACGCAGATCGGCTCGGGGCTCACCGGGGTGCTCTACGTGCTCGACGAGCCGAGCATCGGCCTGCACCAGCGCGACAACCGCCGCCTCATCGAGACGCTGGTGAAGCTCAAGAACCTCGGCAACACGCTCATCGTCGTCGAGCACGACGAAGACACCATTCGCATGGCCGACTGGGTGGTCGACATCGGCCCCGGCGCCGGTGTGAACGGCGGAACCGTGGTTCACTCAGGCTCGTACGAGGGGTTGCTCGCCAACACCGACAGTCTTACGGGTGACTACCTGTCGGGCCGCAGGAGCATCGAGATTCCCGCGACGCGCCGGCCGATCGACCCTGAGCGCAAGATCACGGTTGTCGACGCCGAGGCGAACAACCTCAAGAAGGTGACGGTCGACTTTCCCCTCGGCACGTTCATCGCCGTCACCGGCGTCAGCGGTTCGGGTAAATCGTCGCTGGTGAACGACATCCTGTACCGCGTGCTGACCAACCAGTTGAACGGCGCCCGCAAGATTCCCGGCAAACACAAGCGGGTCACCGGGCTCGAGAACCTTGACAAAGTGGTGCACGTCGACCAGAACCCCATCGGCCGCACCCCGCGGTCGAACCCGGCGACCTACACGGGCGTGTTCGACCGTATCCGCACGCTGTTCTCCGAGACACTCGAGGCGAAGGCCCGCGGCTACCAGCCCGGCCGGTTCAGCTTCAACGTCAAGGGTGGGCGCTGCGAGGCGTGCTCGGGTGACGGCACGATCAAGATCGAGATGAACTTCCTGCCCGACGTGTATGTGGCATGCGAAGTGTGTGGGGGAGCGCGGTACAACCGCGACACCCTCTCGGTGCACTACAAGGGTAAGAGCATTGCAGAAGTGCTCGACATGCCCATCGCCGAGGCTGCCATCTTCTTCGAGCCGATCACCGCGATCCACCGCTTTTTGAACACCCTCGTCGAGGTGGGGCTCGGTTACGTGCGGCTCGGCCAGAGCGCCACCACACTCAGCGGCGGCGAGGCTCAGCGCGTGAAGCTCGCGACCGAGCTGCAGAAGCGCTCGAACGGCCGCAGCGTCTACGTGCTCGACGAGCCCACCACCGGGCTGCACTTCGAAGACGTGCGAAAGCTCCTCCTGGTACTGAACGGGCTCGTAGACAAGGGCAACACCGTCGTCGTCATCGAGCACAACCTCGACGTGATCAAGTCGGCCGACTGGCTGATCGACCTCGGGCCCGAGGGCGGATCGGGCGGCGGAAAGGTGCTGGCGACGGGCACCCCCGAGCAGCTTGCCAAGGTCAAGAAGAGCCACACCGGTTTCTTCTTGAAAGAGATTCTGCAGGCGGGCGCAGGCGAGCGGCGCAAGGCGTCGTGACCTCGGCAACACCAAGAAGAGTTCGATGACAGACACGGTCAGTTACCGCCCCAAGGCGGGCGAGATTCCCACCCAGCCGGGTGTCTATCGTTTTCGTGACGCGAACGGCCGCGTGCTCTATGTGGGCAAGGCGCAGAACCTGCGTGCCCGGCTCAGCAATTACTTCGCGCCGCTGAGGAGCCTGCACGAGCGCACCCGGCGCATGGTGACGACCGCCTCGAGCGTCGAGTGGACCGTGGTGGGCACCGACGTCGAAGCCCTGCAACTCGAATACACCTGGATCAAAGAGTTCGACCCGCCGTTCAACGTCAAGTTTCGCGACGACAAGTCGTACCCGTTCATGGCCATCACGCTCGGTGACGAGGCTCCCCGGGTCATGGTGACGCGCAACCAGAAGATCAAGGGCGCCAAGTATTTCGGGCCATACCCCAAGATCTGGGCCGTGCACGACACGATCGACCTGATGATCAAGGCGTTTCCCATTCGCACGTGCTCCGATTCGAGCTACAAGAAAGCGATGCAGACGGGTCGACCCTGCTTTCCCGGGCAGATCGGGCGCTGCGGGGGTCCGTGTTCTGGGCGCGTGACCATCGAAGAACATCGCGAGCTAGTGAACGACTTCATCGCCTTCATGAATGGGCATGACAAGCGGTTCGTCACCGAGACGACGAAGAAGATGCGTGCGGCATCCGAAGCCCAGGAATACGAGAAGGCTGCCCGTTTTCGCGACCAGCTGCACGCACTCGACGCCGTTCTCGAGAAGAGCGCCGTTGTGCTCGCCGACAGCGTCGACACCGATCTGTTCGGCATCGAACACGATGAACTCGCCGCCGCCGTGCAGCAGTTCATCGTGCGGGGCGGCCGCATTCGCGGTGTGCGGGCCTGGATGGTCGACAAAGAGCTCGACCTCACGACGGCCGAGCTCGTCGATTCGATTCTGCAGACGGCCTACGAAGGCCAGGTTCCGCCGCGCGAGATCATCGTGCCCGACCTGCCGGGCGACGCCCAGGAGCTCGAGCAGTGGCTCTCAGAGCGGCGGGGCACCTCGAAGGTGGCCCTGAAGACGGCCCAGCGCGGCGAGAAGGCGGCGCTCATGCAGACCGCCACGATGAACGCGAAAAACGCCCTGATGCTCTACAAAATGCGGCGCAGCACCGACTTCGTTGCACGAACAGAAGCCCTCACCGACATTCAGAACGGGCTCGGGATGCCCGACGCACCGCTGCGCATGGAATGTTTTGACGTGTCACACCTCGGCGGCACCAACGTGGTGGCGTCGATGGTGGTCTTCGAAGACGGGCTCGCCCGCAAAGACCAGTACCGGCGCTTCACGATTCCCGAGACCACCGACGACACCGACTCGATCTACCAGGTCATCTCCCGGCGGCTCGCCTACCTCGAGGAGGGCTCTGAGCGCGCGGAGTCTGATACCGCGACCAAGAAGTTCTCGTACCCGCCGAACCTGCTCATCGTCGACGGCGGCCAGCCCCAGGTGCAGGCCGCTGCCCGGGCGCTCAAGGAGTCGGGCGTCACGGGTATCTTTCTCTGCGGCCTCGCGAAGCGGCTCGAAGAGATCTGGCTGCCCGACGACGACTACCCGGTCATTCTCCCGCGCGGCAGCGAGGCGCTCTTTCTGCTGCAGCGCATCCGCGACGAGGCCCACCGCTTCGCCATCACGCACCAGCGCGCCCGGCGCAAACGCGACATCACCAGCGTGCTGTCTGAGATTCCGGGCCTCGGCCCTACTCGCGTGAAGGTGCTGCTGAAAGAGTTCGGTTCGGTGGCCAAGCTCAAGCAGGCCACCGCAGCCGAGATCGGCGAGGTCAAGGGCATCGGCGAGCAGCTCGCGACGACCATCTTCGAGCAGCTGCGTTCGTAGGCCCGGGGTCTGTGCGGGCGAGCGACACGCAGAGGCCGATAGTCTTAGACGACACGCACCGACGAGGCGAAAGCACACGAAAACGATGACACTCGAAACTGCCCAGCAGCAGGAAGTGCTCATTGTGACCGGAATGTCGGGCGCCGGGCGATCGACGGTGGCGAACGCCCTCGAAGATCTCGGCTGGTACGTGGTCGACAACCTGCCGCCGCAGATGCTGCGCCCGCTGGTCGACCTGGCCGAGCACGCCGGCTCCACGCTGCCGCGCCTGGCCGCGGTGGTCGACGTTCGCGGCCGCGATTTCTTCTCAGATCTGCAAGAGATCATCCAGGCTCTCCGCAGCGGCATTCAGGTTCGCGTCGTGTTCCTCGAGGCCACCGATGCGGCGCTGGTCAGGCGTTTCGAGCAGGTCAGGCGACCGCATCCGCTGCAGGGCAACGGAACCCTGCTCGACGGCATCGGTGCAGAACGCGCCCGCATGACCGCCATTCGCGAGTCGAGCGACATCATCATCGACACCTCAGACCTGAACGTGCATCAGCTTGCAACGGCGGTCGCAGACCGGTTCTCGGCCGTCGGCACAGCGGGAGTGCAAGTCACCATCATGAGTTTCGGCTTCAAGTACGGCGCGCCCTCCGACGCCGACGCCATGGCCGACTGCCGGTTCATTCCGAACCCATTCTGGATTCCCGAACTGCGAGACAAAACCGGCCTCGACGCCGAGGTCAGCGACTATGTTCTCGCCCAGGAAGGTGCTGAAGATTTCATTGAGAATTACGCCAAGGCGCTCTCACCTGTTTTGGCCGGCTATCAGCGTGAGAACAAACGCCACGCCACAATTGCCATAGGCTGCACGGGCGGCAAACACCGATCGGTTGCTGTCGCACGCAGACTCGCCGAGTTGATCAGCACGAATCCCGGCGTCGTCGTCAGCGTCAAACACCGCGACCTGGGTCGCGAATAACGGTAGTCGACCGGCCCTGTGACCCAGGAGCCGGCCAGACACCGCACGAAGGAGATGGAAGAGATTGGCTCTTACTGCCGATGTCAAAAACGAACTGACGGCTGTCGCTGTCACGAAGACGGCGGCCCGCGCGGCCGAAGTCGCCACCATTCTGCGCTTCGCCGGCGGCCTGCACCTGATTTCGGGCCGCATCGCCATCGAGGCTGAACTCGATACGCAAGAGCTCGTCAAACGCGTGCGCAAAGACCTGGCCGAACTCTACGGGGTTCGGGGTGACGTCTCGCTCGTGCCCGCCTCTGGCGTACGCCGCAGCAGCTACTATCTCGTTCGTGTGCTCGACGGCGGTGAGACCCTCGCCCGCCAGACTGGGCTTCTGGATGCTCGCCGCCGGCCCATCCGCGGCCTTCCGAACCGTCTCACCACGGGTTCAGCAGACGAACTGGCCGCCGTCTGGCGGGGGGCCTTCCTCGCCCAGGGCTCGCTCACCGATCCGGGCCGCTCTGCGGCCCTCGAAATCGTCTGCCCCGGCAATGAATCTGCTATGGCTCTCGTCGGTGCAGCGGCTCGGCTGCACGTCGGCTCGAAGGCACGTGAGGTGCGCGGAGTGCATCGCGTGGTCATCCGCGACGGCGAAGCCATTGCCTCGATGCTCAGCCTGATGGGCGCGAAAGAGTCGGTCAGCCGCTGGGAGGAGATGCGCCAGCGCCGGGAGGTTCGCGCCACCGCCAACCGGCTCGTCAACTTCGACGATGCCAACCTGCGCCGCTCGGCACAGGCCGCCGTTGCCGCGTGTTCACGGGTCGAACGAGCTCTCGAAATCATTGGCGACGAGGTTCCCGACCACCTGAAGTACGCGGGGGCGTTGCGGCTGAACTTTCGAGACGCAAGCCTCGACGAGCTCGGCCACCACGCCGACCCGCCCATGACGAAAGACGCGATCGCGGGCCGCATCCGGCGCCTTCTCGCCATGGCCGACAAAAAGGCCAGCGACCTCGGCATCCCCGGAACCGACGCGAATCTGCCCCCCGATCTCGACGACTGAAGTTCGGGAAGCATTCAGAAGCCGTGCGGCTTACATCAATAGACTGATCAGGTCGCACAATCGCAACACCAAGTACAAGGAGACACAATGGCTGAATACACACTTCCAGATCTTCCCTACGACTACGCCGCTCTCGAGCCGCACATCAGTGCGACCATCATGCAGCTGCACCACGACAAGCACCACGCGACCTATGTCGCCGGGGCGAACACGGCACTGGCCCAGCTCGCCGACGCTCGCGACTCCGAGAACCTCGCCGCGGTCAACAAGCTCGAGAAAGACCTGGCTTTCAACCTCGGCGGCCACGTCAACCACTCCATCTTCTGGACCAACCTCTCTCCCGAAGGCGGAGAGCCCACGGGTGAGCTTTCGAGCGCCATCGATGAGAACTTCGGTTCGTTCGACAAGTTCAAGGCTCACTTCACTGCAGTCGCGCTCGGCGTGCAGGGCTCCGGATGGTCGGTGCTGGCCTACGACGTCATCGGCAAGAAGATCAGCATCTTCCAGCTCTTCGATCAGCAGGGCAACGTTCCGTTCGGACTCGTTCCGCTGCTCATGCTCGATGTGTGGGAGCACGCCTACTACATCGACTACAAGAACGTTCGCGCCGACTACGTGAAGGCATTCTGGAACATCGTGAACTGGGAGAACGTCGCCGCCCGCTACGCCGCAGCCGCATCGAAGACCGACGGCCTGCTGGTACTCTGAAGCGATGCTTTTGCCGGGCCCCGCGAAGGGGCCCGGCACCATTTTGATGCACGGTAACCACCATCTTGCCCCTCGGGGCCCCAGTCACAGGAGCACTACGTGTCCGTAAAGATCGGTATCAACGGCTTTGGCCGTATCGGCCGCAACTACTTCCGAGCGGCCCTCGCCAAGGGCAGCGACATCGAGATCGTCGCAGTCAACGACCTCACCGACAACAAGGCGCTTGCGCACCTGCTCAAGTACGACACCATCGGTGGCCGTCTCGACGCCACGGTTGAGCTCGACGGCGACAATATCATCGTGAACGGCAAGCCCATCCTGGTGCTGGCCGAGCGTGACCCTGCCAACCTCCCGTGGGGCGAGCTGGGTGTCGACATCGTCATCGAGTCGACCGGCCGCTTCACCAAGGCCGAAGACGCTCGCAAGCACATCCAGGGCGGCGCCAAGAAGGTCATCGTGTCGGCTCCCGCAACGGGCGACGGCGTGGCAACTCTGGTTCTCGGCGTCAACGAGGGCACCTACGACCCGGCCATTCACGACATCATCTCGAACGCGTCGTGCACCACGAACTGCCTCGCGCCGCTCGCCAAGGTGTTCATGGACAACTTCGGCATCGAGCGTGGCCTCATGACCACGGTTCACGCCTACACCGCCGACCAGAACCTGCAAGACGGCCCGCACAGCGACCTGCGCCGCGCCCGTGCCGCCGCAGCGAACATCATCCCGACGTCGACCGGTGCCGCCAAGGCCCTTGGCCTCGTCATTCCCGAGCTCGTCGGCAAGCTCGACGGCTACGCACTACGCGTACCCGTGCCCACCGGTTCGATCACCGACCTCACGGTCGAGTCGTCGCGCATCGTGACGGTCGACGAGGTCAACGCGGCCTACAAGGCTGCTGCTGAGGGCCCCCTCAAAGGAATCCTGAAGTACACCGAAGACGAGATCGTGTCGAGCGACATCGTCGGAGACCCGCACTCCTCGATCTTCGACGCCGGCCTGACGAAGGTCATCGGCAACCAGGTCAAGGTTGCTTCGTGGTACGACAACGAGTGGGGCTACTCCAACCGTCTCGTCGACATCACCGAGTACGTCGCAGACAAGCTCTGAGCCTACGGTTTCGCCGGCCCGGCCGGCAGAACAAATACATCTGCGAGATAGGTAAGACGAGAAGTGACGATACGAACCCTTGAGTCCCTCGGGTCGCTGGCTGGCAAGACTGTTCTTGTTCGCTGCGACCTGAACGTGCCGTTGAAAGACGGCATCATCACCGACGACGGGCGAGTACGCGCGTCACTTCCCACACTGAAGGCGCTTGCCTCCCAGGGTGCCCGGGTGGTCATTGTGAGCCACCTCGGGCGCCCTGAGGGCACGCCCGAAGCGAAGTACAGCCTGGCACCGGTTGCGGCCCGGCTGGCTGAGCTCCTCGAAACACCCGTCGCCTTCGCAGGCGACACCGTCGGAGCCGAGGCGGCTGCGGCTGTCTCCGGTCTTTCCGACGGCGGTTACGCACTGCTCGAGAACCTGCGTTTCAACGCGGGGGAGACGAGTAAGTCGGCCGACGAACGACGTGCCTTCGCCGAAGAGCTGGTGAGTGCATCCGGAGCTGACGCGTTCGTGTCAGACGGCTTCGGGGTCGTGCACCGCAAGCAGGCGAGCGTGTTCGAGCTGGCAGAAATTCTTCCGAGCGCGGCGGGCCTGCTCATTCAGGCTGAGCTCGAGGTTCTCGACAAGCTCACCGAGACACCGACCCGACCGTACACGGTCGTTCTGGGTGGCTCGAAGGTGAGCGACAAGCTCGGCGTGATCGGGCACCTGCTGCCCAAGGTCGACTCGCTGCTCATCGGCGGCGGCATGCTCTTCACGTTCCTTGCGGCGCAGGGTTTTCAGGTGGGCGCGAGCCTGCTCGAGAAAGACCAGATCGAGACCGTGAAGGGCTACCTCGAGAAGGCGGCCGAGCTCGGTGTCAGCATCGTTCTGCCCACCGACGTGGTCGTGGCTTCGAAGTTCGGCGCCGACGCCGAACACACCGTGACGTCGGCCGAACGCATCGAAGAGACGCCGTTCGGTCAGAATGGGCTCGGTCTCGACATCGGGCCCGACACCGCCGCTACCTTCGCTAGCATCATCGCCGCGTCGCACACCGTGTTCTGGAACGGCCCGATGGGCGTCTTCGAACTCGCACCCTTCGCCGAAGGCACCCGCGTGGTTGCCGCGGCACTCACCACCGTCGACGGCCTCGCCGTCGTCGGTGGCGGCGACTCGGCTTCGGCCGTGCGCGCCCTCGGTTTCACAGATGACCAGTTCGGTCACATTTCTACGGGCGGCGGTGCCAGCCTCGAATTCTTGGAGGGCAAACGCCTCCCCGGCCTGGAGGTACTCGGATGGTAAGCAGCACTCAGCCCGGCGGTCGCATTCCGCTCATCGCCGGCAACTGGAAGATGAACCTCGACCACCTGCAGTCGATCGCGTTCGTGCAGAAGCTCGCCTGGAACCTCAAAGACGCCAGCCACAGCTACTCCGACGTCGAGGTTGCCATCTTCCCGCCGTTCACCGACCTGCGTTCGGTGCAGACGCTCATCTCAGCCGACAAGCTCGAGCTCGCCTACGGTGGCCAAGACCTGTCGGCCGCTGACTCGGGTGCCTACACCGGCGAGATCTCAGGTCAGTTCCTGGCCAAGCTCGATTGCGCCTACGTCATCATCGGGCACTCCGAGCGCCGCACCATGCACAACGAGACCGATGAGGTCGTCGCGGCCAAGGTGGCTGCAGCCCTCAAGCACGGCCTCGTTCCCGTGCTGTGTGTTGGCGAGACGGCTGAAGACCTTGAGAAGTTCGGCCCAAGTGCGGTTCCCGTCGCCCAGCTGAAGGCCGCCCTTGTGGGCGTGCCGTCGACCGCGAACATCGTCGTCGCCTACGAGCCCGTCTGGGCCATCGGCTCGGGCCAGGCGGCCACGCCTGAGCAGGCCGAAAACGTCTGTGCGGCACTCCGCACGGTTCTCGCCGAGACACTGAGCGACGAGGCCGCCGCGGCCACACGCATCCTGTACGGCGGTTCGGTGAAGTCGGGCAACATCGCCGGTTTCATGCGTGAGCCGAACGTCGATGGCGCACTGGTGGGCGGGGCGAGCCTCGACCTCGACGAGTTCAGCGCCATCGTGCGGTTCAAGAAGCACGTCGGCGTGTAACGCACGGTATACTTGCCCTTGGTCTGCGGGGGGCCACCGTCTCCCGTTTTGTGTGAAAGGTTATCTGTTGCAAATCCTCCAGGTTGTCTTGCAGGTTCTGCTCGGCATAACCAGTCTGTTGCTGACTCTGCTCATTCTGCTTCACCGCGGTCGCGGTGGAGGCCTGTCTGACATGTTCGGCGGCGGCGTCACATCCAACCTCGGTGCATCAGGCGTCGCAGAACGCAACCTGAACCGCATCACGGTGATTCTCGGGCTTGTGTGGGTTTCCTGCATCGTCGTGCTCGGTCTCATCACCAAGTTCGACACCGGAAACTAGGGGAAATTCCATGGCATCAGGCGGCAGCGCAATTAGAGGTTCACGTGTCGGCGCGGGCCCCATGGGGGAGCAAGACCGCGGCTACCACGCCGACCGCATCAAGGTCTCCTACTGGGACGCCTTGGGCAACGAGACCGTACGCTACTTCGCGGCGAATCTCCCCATCGACGAGATCCCCGAGACCATCGACTCTCCCCAGTCGGGTCTTCCTGCTGGTCGCGACCAGCTGAACCCGCCCTCGGTCGCAAAGCTCGAGCCCTACAAGACGCACCTCGCATACGTCAAAGAGCGCCGCACCGAAGAAGAGGCCGCCCAGCTTCTTGAAGATGCGCTTGCGCAGCTTCGCGCGCGTCGCGGCACGGCGGCTCCGGTCGCCAAGTAGTTCTCAGCACTTAACGTAAGAAGCCGCCCGGTTCACGCCGGGCGGCTTCTTACGTTAGACGGGCACAGGGCACCGGCCGACGTCTGGCAATCAATTGGTGTCGTGTTCTGTATCTGCCGACGCCGGGTCGCAACCGTCGTCACCCGAGTAGTCGGCTGTGACGACGTGTGTGCCACGCGTGCTGAAGATCCACGAAGCAAGCGCGTTGCCCGACGCATCGATGTTCGCCGAACCGATCAGCACGCCATTCTCATGAAACAACACGACGCCGGTGTGAGTGCCGGGTGACGCGCAGTAGACGTTCGCGGAGAACGTGACCGTGGCCCCTGCTCTTGATGTTCCCGGGTGGTTCACCACGTCGAGGTACGACGGGTTGGTTACCTTCACCGTGGCGGTGGCCGAGGTTCCCGAACACGAGGTGGTCGGCGAACTCGTCGCGGTTATCAGATGCGGTCCCGGCTGCAGACTGCTTGTTTCGAACACGGCCGTGCCCGACGCATCGAGCTTGAGCGTCGACAGGGGTGAACCCCGGTCATCCAGCACCACCGTCGTGCCGAGCACGGGCGCCGCGCAGGTGAGATGCACAGAGAAATCGACGCGGTCGCCCTCGTGGGAATGTACTGGTGAGGAGCTCATCGAGAGAGACGCCGTGAATCGTTGCGCCGCAAGAACCAGGCCGCCGTCATCGTATGCCGTCACCAGTGTTGCCACATTGGTGGGGCCGAACCCCGGCACTGGCTTCGGGGTACCGATGATTGCCGTCGTAGGGCAGTCGGCCTGTTCACAGTAGACATCTGTGCCCCACGAGAGTACCGACCCGTCGCTCCGCAATGCCAGAGCGAAATCTTCGCCTAGCGAGACTGACACAATACCGCTGCCTGCGGCGAGTGGCGCCGGCATAGCGAGGGGGTTTGGATGAGTTGCATTGTCTGCCACGCCCGAACCGAACTGGCCGCAGGCATTCGACCCCCAGGCCCACAGAGAGCCGTCACTTCTCAGCGCCATTGAGGTCTCGTCGTCACCCCCGCGTGATTTGCACCCGGATCCGGCGATGCCCGACTTGTGGTTGTAGTGATTCGTACCGTCAATCGAGACGACCCCGCTACCACTACCGAAGGCTGTCGTAACGGGCGCGAACCGATTGCTGATGGATCCGTCGCCCAGCTGCCCATTCTCGTTGTCTCCCCAGGCCCAGACCGACCCATCAGACTTCAGCGCGAGCGAATACTCCTGGGCAGCAATGATCTGCACCACTCCACTACCAGCACCGAACGGGAGCTGGACTGGAACGAGCACATTTCCTGATCCCGTACCAATTCCGACGTCACCGTAGTCGTTGTCACCCCAGCCCCACACAGACCCATCAGACTTCAACGCGAGAGCGTGGTTAGCCCCGGCGGAAATTGCAATGACGCCCGAACCGGCGCCAAGTGTGGGCACCTGGGTCGGCACCACGTGTATGACTCCAGATCCGTCACCTTGCTGCCCCTGGTCGGCTTGACCCCATGCCCACACAGAACCATCGCTCTTCAACGCGAGCGAGAACGACCCACCAGCCTTCACCGAGACCACACCACTTCCGGCGCTTATGCCAACGACTGAAACAGGGCTCACAGACGGGGTCATGCCCCCGTCACCCAGTTCGCCCCAGTATCCATAGCCGGAAGCGAGCACCGATCCGTCACGCTTCAGCGCAAGGGTGTGATATCTCGAACTCGACACATCGAGAACATCTGTGCCCCAGAGACTCAGTGCTTCTGGCGTGCCACGCTGCGTACTGGTTCCATCGCCCATAACGCCAATGGCGGTTGGATGCGCGCCCCAGGAATTGCCGTTGTCACCCCACCCCCAAAAGCCTGAAACCCCCGGGGTCGTCGTCGCCAAGGCAGGCGACACTCCACCCGACAACAGCGCAACGGCCACAACGCCGACCAAACCCATGCTTCGAAACTTCATACCCACGCTCACTCACGCGACATCGAGCGTTCGCTTACACAATCGCTCGCGAGCGAAGACGTTCTCCACCCATATGAGAGAGTGGGGATGGGCCTGTCTATTACGCCGCTTTCGCCCGAACAGACTCAGTAGGAGGGCGCGATGAGGCTTTCGGGCACCTCGGCGGCAGCGTCTTTGTCGACGAAGAAGACGGTGCGCTTGCGGCCCTGGGCGCCGGCAGCAGGCACCTCTTCGATGGATGCACCGGCGAGGGCGAGCCCGAGAGGTGACGCCTTGTCGGCGCCGGCCATGACCAGCCAGATGCGGTCGGCCGACTGGATGACCGGGAGGGTGAGGCTGAGCCGCAGCGGCGGCGGCTTGGGGGAGTTCAGCACCGAGACGACGGTCTTCTCGGTCTCGCGAATTCCAGCGAGGCCGGGGAACAGCGACGCGATGTGACCGTCGGGGCCAACTCCGAGAAACATGATGTCGAAGCGCGGGTACCGTGCGCCATCCGGAGCCGCCTCGTCGAGCTGGCGGGCATAGTCGGCCGCTGCCTCGTCGATATCGGCGATCTGGTCGGTGGAGGCGAAGGCGTGAATCTTCGCCTCATCGACCGGGATGTGGTTCAGCAGAGCCTCGCGGGCCTGCAGGTCGTTGCGATCGGCGCTGGACGCCTCGACGAAACGCTCGTCGCCCCACCAGAAACTGATGCGATGCCAGTCGACGTTGTTTTGCGCCGGCGAGTTCTTGATGGCTGCCAGAACGGCGGTATTCACGCTACCGCCGCTCAGCACGACATGAGCTTCGTCGTACTCGTCAAGGATGTCGATGATCTTTGTGATGAACCGGGCGGCTACAGCCCCGGCCAAAGAGTCTTTATCGGGATGAACGAGAACACGACGGTCTGTTGTCATTGATTCCAGCCTTCACAGCTACTTAGGAACGGCTTTGGAAGCCTACTTCAGTCGATTCGAAGAGCTCAGCGAGCCCAACGGAGATCACTTCACCATACAGGTCGTCAGGGTCGAGCCTGCGCAGTTCTTCGGCCAGGCAGTCACGGAGGTTGCGACG
This sequence comes from Subtercola sp. RTI3, assembly GCF_035018625.1. Taxonomy (NCBI): domain Bacteria; kingdom Bacillati; phylum Actinomycetota; class Actinomycetes; order Micrococcales; family Microbacteriaceae; genus Subtercola; species Subtercola sp. RTI3. The sequence goes on from NZ_JASJXO010000001.1 coordinate 74,283, forward strand.
TGGTAGGGCGAGGTCGTGTGTGGGCTGATTGGGCTGAATGAGCGTCGCCACGTTGGGAATCTCGCGCGTCAGGTCGATGGTGCCCGACTCGCGAACGAGCTTGACACTGTGAATGCCGCTCGACCCGTTCGCCCGCTGGGTGAGGCCGTACGTGACCGGCACCTTCAGCTGGTGACCGAGCCAGGCCGCGAGCAGCAGAGTGGAGGGAGAATCGGATGCTCCCTGAACCTCGACCGCGGTGACCGGCTCATACGGGGGCTGGTCGAGCACAGCTGCCAGCTGCGCCCTCCACAGGGTGAGGCGAGTCCACGCGAAGTCGGTATCGCCGGGCGCATACGTCTCTGAGAGACGGATCAGCGACTCGACCGGGTTCGGGTGGTTCGACGCGTCGGTGATGCGGCGCTGGGCGATGCGGCCGAGGCTCGACGTCGACGCCTTCTCGGGGCTCTCGCCGGGCCACCAGACCACGACGGGTGCATCGGGCAGAAGCAGACCGGTGACGAGGCCTTCTTCGTCTGAGGCGGCTGCGCCGTAGGCCTTGAGTAACACGACCTCGCTGGCGCCTGCGTCGCCACCGACGCGGATCTGGGCATCCAGTCGCGCACCGCGACCACTGCGGGCACCGTCGGTCTCGCTGTCGGTCGACACGACGATGACGCGCATCGGATGCTCGCGCGAGGCGTCGTTGGCGGCCTCGATGGCCTCCTCTTCGTGCCCCAGGCTCGTGCGGATGACCAGCGTCAGAACACGCCCGAGGGCGACAGCGCCACCCTCTTCACGAATCTTGACGAGGGCTTTCGAGATCTTGCTGGTATTGGTGTCGGGAAAGTCGACGATCACGGGCGTCTCCAGGTTCTGCCGTCGCGGGAAAGAAGTTCATCGGCCGAGTCGGGGCCCCAAGTTCCGGGGCGGTACTGGTCGGGCTGGCCCTGCGTCGCCCAGTACTCCTCGATGGGGTCGAGGATCTTCCACGACAGCTCCACCTCCTGGTGGCGTGGGAAGAGGGGCGGGTCACCGAGCAGAACGTCGAGGATCAGGCGTTCGTAGGCCTCAGGGGAGGCCTCGGTGAACGCGTGGCCATAACCGAAGTCCATGGTCACGTCGCGCACCTGAACACCGGCACCGGGCACCTTCGAGCCGAACCGGATGGTCACACCCTCGTCGGGCTGAACCCTGATGACGAGGGCATTCGAGCCGAGCTCAGACGTCTGAGCCTCAGCGAAGAGGTGCTGGGGCGCACGCTTGAACACCACGGCGATCTCAGTGACGCGGCGGCCGAGGCGCTTGCCCGCACGCAGATAGAACGGCACGCCGTTCCAGCGACGGGTGGCGATGTCGAGGCGCACCGCGGCATAGGTCTCGGTGGTCGAGTCGGGGTTCATACCGTCTTCTTCGAGGAAGCCGGGCACGTACTCACCGCCCTGCCAGCCGCTCGAATACTGGCCTCGAGCCGTGGAATGGCTGAGGTCTTCGGGAAGCTTGACAGCCGCCAGCACCTTCTCCTTCTCGGCACGCAGGTCTGCGGCGTTGAACGAGATGGGCTCTTCCATTGCGGTGAGGGCCATGAGCTGAAGCAGGTGGTTCTGGATGACGTCGCGTGCCGCGCCGATGCCATCGTAGTAGCCGGCCCGGCCGCCAACGCCGATGTCTTCGGCCATCGTGATCTGCACGTGGTCGACGTAGTTTGCGTTCCAGATGGGCTCGTAGAGCTGGTTCGCGAAGCGCAGAGCGAGGATGTTCTGCACGGTCTCTTTGCCGAGATAGTGGTCGATGCGAAAGACGTCGTCAGGTGCGAACACCGATTCGACCACATCGTTCAGCTCACGAGCCGTCTTCAGGTCGCTGCCGAACGGCTTCTCGATGACCACGCGGCGCCACTGGCCGGGCTCCGGGTGAGCGAGGCCAGAACGTCGAAGCTGCTCGGTGACCAGCGGGAACGCCTTCGGGGGGATAGAGAGGTAGAACGCGTGGTTGCCCATGGTGCCCCGGTGGGCGTCCAGCTCGGCGATGGTCTCTTTCAGGTGCACGAACGCCTGGTCATCGTCGAATTCGCCCGAGACGAAACGGATACCCTCCGACAGCTGGCGCCACACGTCTTCATCGAAGGGCGTGCGCGCGTACTCTTTGACGGCGTCGTGAACGACGCGCTCGAAGTCTTGGTCTTCCCAGTCGCGGCGGGCGAACCCGACGAGCGAGAAGCCTGGAGGCAAGAGCCCCCGGCTGGCCAGATCGTAAACCGCTGGCATCAGTTTCTTGCGGGAGAGGTCGCCGGTCACACCGAAGATCACGAGGGCGCTGGGCCCCGCGATGCGGTTGAGTCGGCGGTCTTTCGCAAGTCTGAGCGGATTGTAATCCGGAGTGATTTCTACCGGGGGCATCTTGCTCCTTGTACTAGTACAGTGACGCTTCGGGTGAGCGCTGGATCGTTATTTGACGGCGTCGAACAACGTCGAGACGTTGACGGCGGGGTCGGTCAGGTTGAGCCGCAGAACCGGGCGGCCGTGCTGTTCGAGAACAGCCGCGTCACCCGCTGCCTGGGCCTTTATGAGCTGGCCGAAGGTGAACGGCCGCTCGGGAATGGTGAGATCGCTGGGCGCGTTCTCGGTGATCTGCAGGAACACGCCGACGGCGGGGCCGCCCTTGTGGAACTGACCGGTCGAGTGCAGAAACCGAGGGCCCCAGCCGAACGTCACTGGGCGAGCGATCTTCGACGCGAGGGCATCTCGCAGCTCAACGAGCTGGGGGAGCGAGAGCCGGTCGACATATGCCTGGATCGACACATACCCGTCGGTCGGCATCTCGGCCAACAGGGCTGACACAGCGGCTGCGATGGAGTCGACACCGGAGACGACCGATGCGGTACCCCGAACCTCGATGCCGCCGGCTGTGAACGCCGGGGCTTCGGGCGCAGGCTGCGCGTCGAGCAGGCCGCGCGTGGCGACCTTAGCCGACTCCACGTCGGGCTGGTCGAACGGGTTGATGCCGAGCAGGCGCCCGGCGACAGCCACGGCGTACTCCCACGCGAGAATCATTCCGCCGAGCGAACCGCTCATGAGAATCTCGCCCTCGTGGCGGTTCTGCGGGAACAGGTGGAACTGGTCGGCATCTTTCACCAGGCGCACGATCTGCACGTCGTCGAGCTTCTCGGTGAGCTCGGGCGACGTCGTGTCGAGAACGACCGGCAGCAGACCGCGGCCGATCTTTCCCGTCGACTCGGCGATCAGCTGTTCGACCCAGTCACCGAAGCCCACGATGTGGGTTCCGTCGGCCACGATGCCCAGCTTGTTCTTCAGGGGAGAAGTGCCGGCGATGGCAGCCCCGAGGATGAGCCCGGGGTTGTCGGCGTCGTCAGTGGCCAGGTACAGCTCGATTGCCTCGGCTTCGTCGAGCAGCTCGCCTATGTCGGCACCTGCGAGCCCCGACGGCACGAGGCCGAACGCGGTCAGCGCGGAGAACCGGCCGCCCACGGTGGGGTCTGCGGTGAACACGCGGTAGCCGTCGGCACGAGCGGATGCCTCGAGAGGCGAACCGGGGTCGGTCACGACGATGATGCGCTCTTTCGGGTCGATTCCGATGTCTCGGAACGCCTTCTCGTACGAGCGCTTCTGGCTGTCGGTCTCGACGGTCGAACCCGACTTCGACGAGACCACGAGCACGGTCGTGGCGAGGCGGTCGGCGAGGGCCGCCTCGACCTGCGTGGGGGCTGTCGAATCGAGCACAGTCAGCTCGACGCCGGCCGTGCGGGTGATGACCTCGGGAGCGAGCGACGAACCACCCATCCCCGCGAGAACGATGTGGTTCACGCCTGTGGCGAGCAGCTCAGCGCGAAGCGCCTCGATCTCGGCGACAAGCGGCCGCGAGATCGAGACCGCTTCGGTCCAGCCGAGACGCTGCGACGCCTCTGCCTCGGCCTCGGGGCCCCAGAGCGCCGGGTCGAGCCCGGTGATGCTCGAGGCCACGAGGTCACTGACCAGCTGCCCGACGTGTGTCTCGACAGCTACCGCAGCAGCGCCCGTGACATGGACGCGAACGCTCATGCGTTGTCGGCGCTCTTGGCGCCGTCGAGTGCCGTCTGAACGGTTTCGAGCAGTTCGTTCCACGACACGATGAACTTCTCGACGCCTTCCTTCTCGAGCAACTCGGTGACCTCGGCGTACGAGATGCCCTGCGCCGCGATGGCGTCGAGAACCTTGTTGGCCGTGGCGTAGCTGCCGGAGATGGTGTTGCCGGCGACGACGCCGTGATCGAACGTGGCGTCGAGGGTCTTCTCGGGCATGGTGTTGACAACCTCGGGCGCCGCGAGCTCGACCACGTAGGTCGTGTCGAGAACATCGGGGTCCTTCACACCGGTGGAGGCCCAGAGGGGGCGCTGCTTGTTGGCACCGGCAGCGAGAAGAACCTTCGCGCGCTCGGTGGTGAAGGCCTGCTCGTAGACCTCGTAGGCCAGCTGTGCGTTGGCGACGCCGGCCTTGCTCTTCAACGCGAGGGCGTCTTCGGTTCCGATAGCCACAAGACGCTTGTCGATCTCGGTGTCGACGCGCGACACGAAGAACGAAGCGACCGAGTGGATCTTCGAGAGGTCGATGCCGGCGGCCTGGGCCTGCTCGAGGCCCGCCAGGTACGCGTTGATGACGTCGCGGTAGCGATCGAGGCTGAAGATCAGCGTCACGTTCACGCTGATGCCGGCCGCAATGGTGGCCGTGATGGCCTCGAGACCCTCGATCGTCGCAGGAATCTTGATGAGCACGTTCTCTTTGTTCACCTTGTCGAACAGCTCTTTGGCCTGCGTGATGGTGGCGGCGGCATCGTTGGCGAAGCCGGGCTCGACCTCGATCGACACGCGGCCGTCGAAGCCGTTCGTGGCGTCGTAGATCGGGCGGAAGATGTCGCAACCCTGCGCCACATCGCTCGTGGTGATCTCGAACACAGCGTCGGTGACGGTGAAGTTCTTGGCGGCGAGCTCGCGAACCTGCTCGTCGTAGGCCTCACCCTTGGCCAGGGCAGAAGCGAAGATCGACGGGTTCGTGGTGACGCCCACGACGTTCTTCTCGGCGATGAGCTTCTGCAGGTTGTCGGTGCGCAGACGCTCGCGCGAGAGGTCGTCGAGCCAGATGCTGACACCGACGGCTGACAGCTGAGCGGTGGGAGTGGTGGTTCCTGTATCAGTCATTTGTTTTTCTCCTTGAAATCGAAAATCAGAGTGAAAGGCCGGCGAGCGACGTCTTGGCGGCTTCGATGGCGGCGCCGGTGGTCATGCCGAATTCGCGGAACAGGGTCTTGTAGTCAGCGGATGCACCGAAGTGCTCGATCGAGACGCTCTTGCCGGCGTCACCGACGTATGAACGCCAGGTCAGTGACAGGCCGGCCTCGATAGAGACGCGGGCCTTGACGGCCGTCGGCAGAACGCTCTCTCTGTACTCCGCGCTCTGCTCCTCGAACCACTCCAGCGACGGAGCGGAAACAACGCGGGCGTTGATCCCGTCTGCCTTCAGCAGTTCGCGCGCTTCGACGGCGATCTGAACCTCGGAACCCGTCGCGATGAAGATCACGTCGGGCGTGCCGTTCGGCGCCTCGGCGAGCACATACGCACCCTTCGAGACGTTCTTCGCCGACGCGAAGGTCTCGCCTTCGGCGTCGCCCTCACCGCGTGCATAGACGGGGATGTTCTGGCGGGTCAGTGCGATGCCAGCGGGGCCTTTACGGCGTTCGAGGATCGTCTTCCATGCCCAGGCGACCTCATTCGCGTCACCGGGACGAACCACGTCGAGTCCCGGGATCGCACGAAGCGTCGAGAGCTGCTCGATGGGCTGGTGGGTGGGGCCGTCTTCACCGAGCGCGACGGAGTCATGCGTCCAGACGAAGATCGACGGTGCCTTCATGAGCGCAGCGAGGCGTACGGCGGGGCGCATGTAGTCAGAGAAGATCAGGAATGTGCCACCGAACGGGCGCGTGTTGCCGTGCAGCACGATACCGTTCAGGATCGACGCCATCGCGTGCTCACGAATACCGAAGTGCAGTACGCGACCGTACTTGTTGCCCGTCCACTCGTGGGTCGAGTGCTCGGCCGGTACGAACGAGGCGCCCGACTCGATGGTCGTGTTGTTCGACTCGGCGAGGTCGGCAGACCCACCCCAGAACTCGGGCATGATGCCCGCGATGGCGTTGATGACCTTGCCGGAGGCGGCTCGAGTCGAAACCTCTTTGCCGGCCTCGAACACGGGCAGAACGTCATCGAAGCCCTCGGGCAGATCGCCCGTGAGAACGCGGTCGAGAAGCACCTTCTTCTCGGGGTTCGCTGCGGCCCAGGCATCGAACCCGACCTGCCACTCCTCGTGGGCGGCGGTGCCGCGAGTCAGTGCCTCACGAGTGTGGCTGATGACCTCATCGGCCACCTCGAACGTTTCGTCGGGGTTGAAGCCGAGAACCTCTTTGAGGCCCTTGAGTTCGTCTGCGCCGAGAGCCGAACCGTGGATTTTACCCGTGTTCTGCTTCTTCGGGCTCGGCCAGCCGATGATGGTCTTCAGGATGATCAGGCTGGGCTTCGACGTCTCGGCCTTAGCCACCTCGATGGCGTCGAACAGCGCGGCGACGTCTTCGACGTACACGCCGGTCTTCTTCCAGTCGACGACCTGCACGTGCCAGTGCAGCGCCTCGAAGCGCGCGTGCACGTCTTCGGTGAACGCGATATTGGTGTCGTCTTCGATCGAGATCTGGTTCGAGTCGTAGAACGCAATCAGGTTGCCGAGCTGCTGGTGACCGGCGAGAGAAGACGACTCGTTGGTGACGCCCTCCTCCATGTCACCGTCGCCGGCGATCGTGTAGACGAAGTGATCGAACGGGCTCGTGCCGGGTGCGGCATCCGGGTCGAACAGGCCACGCTCGAAACGCGAGGCGTAGGCGAAACCCACGGCGGAGGCGAGCCCCTGGCCGAGCGGGCCGGTGGTGATCTCCACGCCGTCGGTGTGGCCATACTCGGGGTGACCCGGTGTGAGCGAGCCCCACGTGCGCAGCTTCTTCAGGTCGTCGAGCTCGAGGCCGTAGCCGCCGAGGTACAGCTGGATGTACTGGGTCAGCGAGCTGTGGCCCACCGAGAGAATGAAGCGGTCGCGGCCGATCCACTCATTGTCGCTGGGGTCGCGTCGCATGACCTTCTGGAAGAGCAGGTACGCGGCCGGAGCGAGGCTGATCGCCGTTCCGGGGTGACCGTTGCCCACCTTTTCAACCGCGTCAGCAGCCAGAACTTTCGCTGTGCTTACGGCCTTGTCGTCAATAGATTCCCACTGCAGTGATGCCACGAGGTGTTGAGCCCTTCTTCAATTGCGGACGAGGGGAAGGGAGCCCCGGGGCACCATTGAGCCGCAGGTGATTCCCACCCTTCATCCAGTATAGAGATTGCCGGGGTACCGAACCCTGACACTTGACATCGCTTCAACAAGCGTTCGCCTAGACTGCTAGAGGTATGTCAAACGCAGTTAGAGGAGCAATGGACGTAGCTGTAGAGGGTCGACTCGGGCGTCCGCGAATTTCTGCGGGGCAGAAAGTCAGGGCCTACATAGCGCTCACCAAGCCGCGGGTCATGGAACTGCTGCTCGTGACCACTGCTCCCGTCATGATTCTGGCCCAAGGGGGCATCCCGAACCTGTGGCTCGTTCTGGCGACGCTCATCGGTGGTGCGCTCAGCGCCGGCAGCGCCGGGGCGTTCAACTGCTACGTCGACCGCGACATCGACCGCGTCATGAACCGCACCCAGGGTCGCCCGCTCGTCACCGGTGAGCTCACCGACCGACAGGCACTGGTGTTCGCGTGGGTTCTGGCCGTGGTGTCGACGCTGTGGTTCGGGTTGCTCGTCAACTGGTTCGCCGCGCTGCTGTCGGTCATCGCAATCTTCTTGTACGCGGTCGTCTACACGATCATCCTGAAACGGCACACGGCGCAGAACATCATCTGGGGTGGCACCGCGGGCTGTATGCCGGTGCTCATCGGCTGGGCTGCCGTCACGAACTCGCTCGACTGGCCGGCCTGGATTCTGTTCGGCGTGATCTTTCTCTGGACCCCGCCGCACTACTGGCCGCTGTCGATGCGGTACCGCGACGACTACAAGTCGGTCGGCGTGCCCATGCTGGCCGTCATCCGTGGCCGCGCGGTCGTCGGGCTGCAGACCATTCTGTACGCGTGGGCGACGGTGGCGTGCTCGCTACTGCTCGTGCCGGTGGCGTCGATGGGCATCGTCTATTCGGTCGCGGCGGTGGCAGCTGGTGGCTGGTTCATCTACGAAACGCACCGGCTCTACAACACCGCGATTCACCACACCGAGGTTCGGCCGATGCGCGTGTTCCACGCGTCGATCACGTACCTGACCATCCTCTTTCTGGCCATCGCCATCGACCCGCTGCTGCGTATCTTCCCGTTCTCGTTCTGAGCAGCTTCTTCTTCTGAACACTTTCGCGCTCCCTTTTCCCGAGCGTGAGAGTCGGGTTTCCCCAGATCGTCGGTTCTGACACCTCGTAGCGACGTTGTTGGGAAAGTGGATGCTCGGGGAGCGCGTGCGCGCTGTGGATAACTTTTTCGGGGTCGCGCCTCGCCTGGCTCGGGCTGCCGGGGTCGGCGTCGAGCGGTTACGCCGAGGTGACCTCGCGGCCCCGCACTACAGCGTTCGCGAGCGGCGCGTGCCTAATGAGGTGTCGGGCGCATCCGACGAAGTGCTTCATCGACATGCAGTGGGGGACTACTTCGCACACCAGCCCGTGTACGCCACCCGGGGCGAGGTGAGGCCCTACGCGACGCTCGAGGAGCTGGCCTCGCACGTGCAGACGTTTCGTGGCCGCGGCAAGAGCCGGGCATCCGGAGCCCTAGAGCACATCTGCACGGGGTCGGAGCCGAGATCGGTCGTGCCGACTTGGTCTACCGTCGATGGAAGGTCATCGTCGAGTACGACGGCGACCACCACCGAACCGACGACACTCAGTACGACAGGGACATGCTGAGGCTCGAGCGTTTTCACCTCGACGGCTGGAGTCTGCTGCGCTTTCGCAAACACGCACTCTTCGTCACACCGACTCTCACCGTCGCCCGCATCGAGCTCGCCCTCAGGCGTGCGGGCTGGACCCCCACTCCCGCGGGCCGACACACCCGCCCCCTGGCGCCCACGCAACCCATTTGACGCAGGTCGAGTTTGCCCAGAATGTCGGGCGGGGGAGGGTCAGGCGACGTTCTGGGGAAAGTCGATCGACTTTCCTGAGGTCGAGGCGAACGGGGCGGCCGAATCCGCGGAAGTAAAGGGGGCCGTGGCGCGGGAGCGTTGGGCGAGGAGGGTGGCGGTCATGGCGGCCACGAGGGTGGCAGCGAGGATCATGTGCGCCACGACGAGGGCAGGCGGCAGGCCGAGGCGCGACTGGGTGAGCCCCACGGCGATTTGCACGACCTCGATGATCAGCAGGGTGACAGGCCAGCGGCGGGGGAGCCGCAGGGCGAGGGCGACGATGACGAGAACGAGGGTGAGCGCGAAGGTGGCGTAGGCCGGGTAGCTGTGGATGTGTTCCATGACGTCGGTGTTGAGGCCGTTGCGCGGGGTGTTCGCGTCGCCAGCGTGCGGGCCTGACCCGGTCGTGAGGATGCCCATGATGACGGTGAGGCCCACGAAGACGGCCGTGACCTGCGAGATGCGCAGGTACCAGATGGGAACGACGAGGGAGAGACCTGCGCCTTCGGCAGCCACCGCTGTGCCAACACCAGTGCGGGAGGCCGAGGCACGGTCGCGGCCGGAAGGCAACAGCGACGCGACGAGCGCACTCGAACGCGCGTCGACGGCGCCGGCCTCGGCACGGGCGATGCCGAGTGCGCTGCGCGGGCCGAAGTAGACGCGGTAGACGAGCATGGTGGTGACGACGACGAGCCCGATCGAGATGACGAAGTGCACGCCCACGATGTACGGGTTCAGCCCGGTGAGAACGGTGATGCCACCGATGACCGCCTGCAGCGGGATCGAGAGGCCCTGCAGCAGAGTCAGAACGAACAGATCGCGACGTTCGCGGCGCATCCGGAGCACGGCGACGAAGACGAGAATCGCGATGATCACAATGACGAACGTCAGCAGTCGGTTGGTGAACTCGATGATTCCGTGCACACCCATCTCCGGTGTCGACACGAAGGAGCCCGCGGTGCACTGGGGCCAGGTGGGGCATCCGAGGCCGGAACCGGTCAGGCGAACCGCACCGCCCGTGCCCACCAGGATGATCTGCACCACGAGCGACGCCCACGCCAACAGACGAACACGACCGTCGATGCGGGCAGGGAGCACGGCGGCTAACCGGGAGAGCAAGCGGTTCACGACGGGTTGAGCCCTTCATTCTGATGCGATTGCATAACACATGGCCGCGAATTGCTGCGAAAGACCCGGGGTCTCTTCATCGCGGCCTCGGGTGCCGATAGAGTTGAGATGTCGAGAATCCGCGCCACGAGGCGTAAGGGTTTCACACGAGGCGGCGACGAAGCTGCAGTTTCTCGGTTTCATTCTAAGTACAGAGCCTGCGAGTTCTACGCTTCGTGGAATTCCCGCACAACTCGACGTGTTGACAGAGTGAGAGGAAGGGAGAAGTCATGACAGACGTACTCATCGACCGGCCAGAACTGCAGAACCTGGGGGTGTACGAGTTCGGGTGGTCCGACTCCGATGCCGCGGGCGCTATCGCGAAACGCGGCATCTCGCCCGAAGTGGTCACCGGTATCTCAACGCTGAAGAGCGAACCTGAGTGGATGCTCAAGAACCGCCTGAAGGCATTGCAGATCTTCGAGCGGAAGCCCATGCCGACGTGGGGAGCTGACCTTTCCGGCATCGACTTCGACAACATCAAGTACTTCGTACGATCGACCGAGAAGCAAGCCCAGAGCTGGGAAGACCTGCCCGACGACATCAAGAACACGTACGAGAAGCTCGGCATCCCCGAGGCGGAGCGCCAGCGCCTCGTCTCCGGTGTCGCTGCACAGTACGAGTCCGAGGTGGTCTACCACACCATTCGTGAAGACCTCGAGGCCCAGGGCGTCATCTTCATGGACACCGACACGGCACTTCGCGAACACCCCGAGTTCTTCGACGAGTACTTCGGTACGGTCATCCCGAGCGGTGACAACAAGTTCGCAGCGCTCAACACGGCCGTCTGGTCGGGTGGATCATTCGTCTACGTTCCGAAGAACGTGCACGTCGAGATTCCGCTGCAGGCCTACTTCCGTATCAACACCGAGAACATGGGCCAGTTCGAGCGCACGTTGATCATCGCCGACGAAGGCTCGTACGTTCACTACATCGAGGGCTGCACCGCCCCCATCTACAAGAGCGACTCGCTGCACTCGGCCGTGGTCGAGATCATCGTGAAGAAGAACGCCCGCGTTCGGTACACGACGATCCAGAACTGGTCGAACAACGTCTACAACCTGGTCACCAAGCGCGCTATTGCGCACGAGGGCGCGACCATGGAGTGGATCGACGGCAACATCGGCTCGAAGGTCACCATGAAGTACCCGTCGATCTACCTGGTCGGCGAACACGCCAAGGGTGAGACCCTCTCGGTCGCGTTCGCGGGCCCCGGCCAGCACCAAGACGCCGGCGCGAAGATGATCCACATGGCACCGTACACGCAGTCGTCGATCGTCTCGAAGTCGATCGCCCGTGGCGGCGGTCGTGCGGGGTACCGCGGTGAAGTGAGGGTCGCTGAGAATGCGCACCACTCGGCGAACACGGTTCGCTGCGACGCGCTGTTGGTCGACACTCAATCTCGGTCTGACACGTACCCCGCCATCGACATCCGGGTGGATGATGTACAGCTCGGCCACGAGGCAACGGTCTCCCGGGTCAGTGAGGAGCAGCTCTTCTACCTGATGAGCCGCGGCCTGCCCGAAGACGAAGCCATGGCCATGATCGTGCGCGGGTTCATCGAACCCATCGCGCGCGAGCTGCCCATGGAGTATGCCCTCGAACTGAACAAGCTCATCGAAATGGGAATGGAAGGCAGCGTCGGATGACCTGTCTCGTTCCGCCGAAAGGACCTGTCGGCTAAATGTCTGCAGTCGCACCATCCAATACGACCGCGCCCGAAAGCGGAAGCGGAACCGAGCGCATCTCGACACCCGGTGGTCACCGCGGTGAACCGATGGGGTCGAAGTCGCACACCGACGGCGCCTGGTCGGAGAGGCCCGTTCAGACCCGTTCTGAGCGCTACACCTCGCCGAACGTGGTCGACTTCGACGAGCCAACGGGCCACGAGGTCGACTGGAAGCTCACCCCGATCAAGCGCATCACCGGCCTGATCTCGGGCGAGCTCGACGGCTCGCCGTTCGAGCCCGCGCTCGAGCAGCCCGTCGACGGCTTCGAGCTGCTGTGGATCGACCGCACCGACCCTCGCGTCGGCAGCGCGGGCCTGCCCGAAGACAAGGCCAGCGCAAACGCGTGGTCGGGCTTCGAGAAGGCTCTCGCCATCGAGGTCACCGGCGAAGAACCGACGGCCCCGTTCGTGCTCACCCGCGACGGTCTCGGTGAGACGGCACGCGCCGCGCACACGGTGATCACCGCTCGGCCGAACAGTCGCGGCCTGGTCATCCTGCAGAACAGCGGCGACGCCCAGCTCACCGAGAACGTCGAGATCGTGGTGAAGGAGGGCGCCCACCTCACGGTGGTGTCTGTGCAGCAGTGGAACGATTCCGCCCTGCACGTGGCAAGCCACTTCGCCCAGGTGGGTCGCGACGCGAGCCTGCGCCACATCGTGGTGTCACTGGGCGGGGCTGTGGTGCGGGTGAATCCGAGCATCCACCTGTCTGAACAGGGCAGCTCAACGGAGGCGTACGGGCTGTACTTCGCCGACGCCGGCCAACACCTCGAGCAGCGCGTGTACATCGACCACGAAGCCGAGAACTCGCGTTCGCGCGTCAAGTACAAGGGCGCGCTGCAGGGCGAGGGCGCGCACTCGGTCTGGGTCGGCGACGTGCTGATTCGCCAGAGCGCCAACGGCACCGACAGCTACGAGGAGAACCGCAACCTCGTGTTGAGCGAAGGCACCCGCGCCGACTCGATTCCGAACCTCGAGATCGAGACCGGCAACATCATCGGAGCTGGCCACGCCAGCTCGACCGGCCGCTTCGACGATGAGCAGCTGTTCTACCTGCAGTCGCGGGGCATCAGCGAAGAAGAGGCACGCAGGCTCGTTGTTCGCGGGTTCCTGGCCGAGATCATCCAGCAGATCGGCGCAGAGAGCGTCGAAGCACGCCTCAGCGCAGCCGTCGAAGCCGAACTGACTCTCACGGTCGGTGCCGTCTGATGGCCGCTGTGAAGATCTGTTCGGTCGACGAACTGAACATGAACGAGGCGCTCCGCGTTGAAATCGACGGCGTGGCCATCGCGCTCGTCAAAGACAGCTCGGGCCAGTGCTTCGCCATCGGCGACACCTGCACGCACGGCGACATCTCGCTGGCCGAAGGTTTCGTCGAGGGCGACACGCTCGAATGCTGGGCGCACGGCTCGAAATTCTCGCTCACCACGGGCAAGCCCCTCACTCTGCCGGCCTACGAGCCGGTACCCGTCTACGAACTCACCATCGTCGACGGAGACATCTACATCGACCCCTCAACTACCAAAGAAATCTCATAATGTCAGTACTAGAAATTCGCGACCTGCACGTCAGCGTCGAGACCGAACAGGGCCCCAAGCAGATTCTGCGCGGGGTGAACCTCACCATCAACCAGGGTGAGACACACGCCATCATGGGGCCGAATGGCTCGGGCAAGTCGACGCTCGCGTATGCGATCGCCGGGCATCCCAAGTACCAGATCACGAGCGGTTCGATTCTGCTCGACGGCGTCGAGATGACAACCCTGACCGTGGATGCTCGCGCGCGGGCCGGTCTTTTTCTGGCCATGCAGTACCCGGTGGAGATTCCCGGTGTCACGGTGACCAACTTCTTGCGCACCGCGAAGACCGCAATCGACGGCGTCGCCCCGCCCATCCGCACCTGGGTGAAAGACGTTCGGAGCTCGATGGAGGCGCTCCGCATGGATCGCACGTTCGCCGAGCGCAACGTGAACGAGGGCTTCTCGGGCGGCGAGAAGAAGCGCAACGAGATTCTGCAGCTCGAACTGCTGAAGCCGAAGTTCGCCGTTCTCGACGAGACCGACTCCGGCCTCGACGTCGACGCGCTGAAGATCGTCTCAGAGGGTGTGAACCGCGCGAAGGAGAACACCGATCTGGGTGTGCTGCTCATCACTCACTACAACCGCATCCTGAAGTACATCACCCCTGACTTCGTGCACGTGTTCGTCGCGGGCAAGGTTGTCGAGTCGGGCGGGCCTGAACTGGCCGTTCAGCTCGAGAACGAGGGCTACGACGTGTATGTTGCGGCCAACGCCGAAGCGATCGCGGCCTCAGCCGCCGTCGACGCCTAGAGTCGGCGTAGAATTTTCGTATGGTCACCACACTGGAACCCGCGAAGTTCGACCAGGTCGAAGAGGCGCTCAAAGACGTCATGGATCCGGAGCTCGGCATCAACGTTGTCGACCTCGGCCTCATCTACGACCTCGGCTGGGATGAGGAGAACACCGCTCTCGTCATCTCGATGACCCTGACGAGTGCCGGATGCCCGCTCACCGACGTGCTCGAAGAGCAGACCGCCGAGGCGCTCGACGGCGTCGTTGACGCATTTCGCATCAACTGGGTGTGGATGCCGCCGTGGGGCCCCGACAAGATCACTGACGACGGCCGCGACATGATGCGGGCGCTCGGGTTCAGTATTTAGGCTTCAGCCAGCTATTCAGACAACGAGAAAGCCCCCGCTACCGGATGACCGGGCGGGGGCTTTTTCGTGCGCTGGGCGCTGGGCGCCGGGCGCGCTACTTCTTGGCGAAGCGGGTGACGAACTTCCACGCGAGAGGAATGAGCGCCGCCGCGATGACGGCCTTGACGATGCCGCCCACAATGAAGGGGTACAGCCCGCCGTTCAGCGTCTGCTGCAGGTTGAGGCCGAGAACGGCTGCGAGCCAGGCCATGCCGATGGCGAAGGTGACGATGGTGCCGCCGGCGAAGGAGATGAAGGCCCCGACGAACTTGTGGTCCCACGCGCGCTGTGCCACCCAGCCGGTGAGGGCTGCGGCGGCGATGAAGCCGATGATGTACCCGCCGGTCGGCCCGGCGATGATGTGCACGCCCGAACTGCCCTCGCTGAACCACGGCACGCCGATGATGCCGATGACCGCGTAGACCACCATCGCGAGAGCGCCGCGCAGCATGCCGAGCGAACTGCCCACGAGCAGAACCGCGAGCGTCTGACCGGTGATCGGCACGGGCCAGAGCGGAATGGCGAGCTGAGCGAGGATACCGGTGAAGGCCGCCCCTCCGAGAACCAGTGCGGCGTCGGTGACGAGCGAACGCGGAATGACCCGGTCTGCCAGGGTGGGGCGGGTGTGGGCCAGTGTCGAATTCGACATGTGTCTCCTCTGTGAGATCCCGTACGAGCGGGGTGAGTGGGGCATCCGAAAGCCGTGAAAGGAATAAGAGACAGGGCTCACGTTTTATACTAGGGTGACATCCCCCCACCCCTGTCATAGAGATGTGACGAAAGAATTGGACTACTCCTGTGCTCAGTGTGCATGACCTTGAGCTACGTGTTGGCGCCCGGGTTCTGATGGAAGACGTGAATTTTCGCATTTCTGCCGGCGACAAGGTGGGGCTGGTGGGGCGAAACGGTGCCGGTAAGACCACTCTCACGAAGACCCTCGCGGGCGAGCTGAAGCCCGACGGCGGCCGCATCGAGATGACCGGCCAGATCGGCTATCTGCCGCAAGACCCCCGCTCGGGCAACCCCGAAGACCTCGCCCGCACGCGCATTCTGGATGCCCGCGACCTCGGCCAGATCGTGCTGCAGATGCAGCAGTCGCAGCTCGACATGGCCTCGAGCGACCCGGCGGTCGTTGCCAAGGCCATGAAGAAGTACGGCAGCCTCGACGACCGTTTCAACGCGCTCGGCGGGTACTCGGCCGAGGCCGAAGCCGCCTCCATCGCGTCGAACCTCAGCCTGCCCGACCATATCCTCGACCAGCCGCTCTCAACCCTCTCGGGTGGCCAGCGGCGCCGTATCGAGCTCGCTCGCATCCTCTTCTCGGGCGCAGACACGATGCTGCTCGACGAACCGACAAACCACCTCGACGCCGACTCGGTGGTGTGGCTGCGGGAGTTTCTGAAGAACTTCCAGGGCGGCCTCATCGTGATCAGCCACGACGTGGCACTCGTCGAAGAGACCGTCAACCGCGTGTTCTACCTAGATGCGAACCGCACGGTCATCGATATCTACAACATGAACTGGAAGAACTACCTGCGCCAGCGCGCCTCCGATGAGGAGCGCCGCAAGAAAGAGCGCGTCAACGTCGAAAAGAAGGCCGGCGTGCTGCAGATGCAGGCCGCCCGCTTCGGGGCCAAGGCCTCGAAGGCCGCCGCCGCCCACCAGATGGTGCGTCGCGCCGAGAAGATGCTGTCGGGGCTCGACGAGACCCGCGTGGTGGAGCGCGTTGCCAAACTGCGTTTTCCCGACCCGGTGGCCTGTGGGCGTACGCCCCTGATGGCCTCTGATCTGTCGAAGAGCTACGGTTCGCTCGAGATCTTCACGGCGGTCGACCTCGCGATCGACCGCGGGTCGAAGGTGGTCATCCTCGGCTTCAACGGTGCCGGCAAGACCACCATGCTGCGCATTCTCGCGGGCATCGACAAGCCCGACACAGGCAAGGTCGAGCCCGGGTTCGGCCTGCGCATCGGGTACTACGCGCAGGAGCACGAGACCATCGATGTGAAGCGCAGCGTGCTGCAGAACATGGTGTCGTCGTCGCCGAACCTCACCGAGATGGAGGCGCGGCGCGTGCTCGGCTCGTTCCTGTTCACCGGTGACGACTCGCACAAGCTCGCCGGCGTGCTCTCAGGCGGCGAGAAGACGCGGCTGGCCCTCGCCATGATCGTGGTCTCTGGCGCGAACGTGCTGCTGCTCGACGAGCCCACAAACAACCTCGACCCCGCGTCTCGTGAAGAGATTCTGGATGCCCTGGCCAACTACGCCGGAGCCGTGGTCTTGGTCTCGCACGACGAGGGCGCTGTCATGGCGCTGAACCCCGAGCGGGTGCTGATTCTGCCCGACGGCGTCGAAGACCACTGGAACAAGGAGTATCAGGATCTGATCGAGCTCGCGTAGCGGTTGCCCTGCTGCCCGGCTGACGGCCCGTTCTGTGCTTTGTGCGCAGAGCGGGCCGTTGTGCGGTGGCGGGGCGTCAGTTGACCGGGGTGTGTTCTACGCCGTCAGCCGTGGTGAACGACAGCGTCGGCGGGCCGGCGGGAATGGGCGCGTCCGTTGGTGCCGGGGTCGAGGTCGGGGCGGGCGCGGGCTTCGCGGTGATCGTGGTGCCGTCTACGACCGCGCCGTTGAGGGCGGCTGTTTCGTCTTCGGGCCACCAGGCCATCCAGCTGCCGTTCGCAACCGTGGCCTGAACGTCGTGTCCGGCGGCGAGGTGCAGTGTGACCGCGGTGACGCCGGGGTCGGCGGTGCCGAGGGCCGTGGAGATGCGTGTCCCGGGAACCACTCCGTCAACGCTCTCGTCCATGACGAGGGCGGCGGTCGGAGCATCCGGCGCAGGGGATGAGCCGGTTGGCGGGTCGATCGTGGGCATGGTTCCCAATTCTCGCGACCAGGTGACGGCACCCGCGGTGAGAACGCAGTACGCACGATCACCGTCTTTGTCGAGCAACAGCGACTCGAAACCGCCGCGTGTCTCAGCCAAGACGACGCTCGCCGAGCCCGTAGGCCAGCCTGCAGCCGATGCTGCGCAGGTGTTGACGTCAGCCGGGGTTGGTGTCAGCGCTGCAGCGCCGGCTGCCCAGCCCGGGAGTGCGCCGAGGGCGGGCGGGTTGTCGGTCAAGTTCGACGTACTATCGTCAGAGCCGGTGTCTGAGGCATTCGTGGAGACATGAGTGGTGCCGTCGATGAGGGTGTACGAAATAGAAATGCCGTCGGCGTAACCGCCCGCAGTCGGCCCCCAGGCACGAGACCCTTCGCCCACGGGCCACCACGCAGACCACACACCCTTCGCCAGGGCAGCTGTGACAGCGGCTCCGGTGTCGGGGTTGGTCACCGTGAGCGAAGTCACATTGGCACCGGCGCGACCGGAGACCACGTACATCCATTCGGCGCCCTGTGTGACGCTGATGCTCGCCGAGTTCGGGTCGGTCAGCGGGTGTGCTTTCAGACCCGCGAAGTTGACCGAGTTCTCGACGGTGCCACCCGAGAGCACGCAGTAGCCGTCTGAAGCGCCCTGCTCGATGAAGAGCGAGGTGAAGTCGCCGCGCTTCTCGCTGGTGAGGGCGGTTGCCGGATGCCCGGGGCTCGAGTCGAAGCCGAGCGCCGAGGCGCATGCCTGGACATCGGCCGGGTTCGCGTCGGTGTGTTGAGGCGATGAGGTCCAGCTCGCGAGCGAACCGTGCGCTGGGAGCGCGAACGAGGCGGCCGGAGGGTTCGTGGCGCCGGGCAGCGCCGTGATCGCGATGGCGGTGACGAGGGCGAGCGCGGCAGCGGCGCTGACCGCGGTGAAGATGGTGCGGCGGGGGTGGCGTGCCCAGCGGGGGCGGTCTGCGGTGGGAATGGACGAAGCGGTTTCGACGAGCGAGGCCAGAAGGGCGTCGCGGTGGCTGCGTTCGGCCGGGGTGAGGTCGAGCGTCTCACGAGCGGGGTCGAGAGCGCGGAGAAGCTCGGTGTGGGGGGGGTGGGAGAGTTCACGAGAGAGGGTCCTGACGGGAGAGCTGAAGTGTGGAATTCGGTGGGCGCACCGGTGGCGTCGGTGGCGCGGGTGCGAGCAGCGGAGCCGGGTTACCTCGAGGCGGCTCGAGCAACACCGCGAGACGGCGGCGGGCGCGGGTGAGGCGCCTCGCGTAGGAGGCGCGCGAGCATCCGAGCACCGCGGCGGCCGAGCGGGTATCGAGGTCTTCCCACACGTCGAGCGCCAGAACCTCTTGGTCAGCCACGCGCAACGTGCTGAACGCGGCCCGCACGTCGAGCCGACGTTCGAGGTGATCGACCTCGTCGAGGGGCGCGGCGGCGAACGAAGCCATGCGCACAGCGAGGGCGCGCTGCCGACCTGTGCCGCGGGCGGAGTTGAGCATCACGTTTCGGGCCGTCGTGTAGAGCCACGGCAGCGGCGTCGACGGCACGGATGCCCGGCGAACCCATGCGGCCGTGAACGTCTCGCTCACAATATCGTCGACGTTAAGTGGATGCGCACGCCGGCGCACGAACCGCAGCACGGCCCGGTAGTGCTCGAGGTAGATCTGCTCGAAGCGCGCTTCGACCGACGGATTCGGCGACGAACCCGTCTGCGTGTTCGTCGGCGGATGGACTGGCGGACTCATGACCCTCATTTCGTGAGCCCACCGTGGGCTCTACAAGGGAAATGTCCGGCAGTCGCCCACGTGCAACAGCATCACGCCGATATTATGACACTAATTCAGTATTACCGGCTGCGGGCGCCCGCTTCAGAGATCGAGCCGAGCGGCCCCACGGTGAGGGGGAAGTCGCGCGCTGCCAGAAACTCCCGCAGGAAATCGACGTGCTCGTCGCACGCCACCCACACTTTCACACGGTCAGAGCCGTGAATCTTGGGGTTTCGCCACCCGATACTCCACGAGGCGGCGGTGCGGCATCCGGCGCGGGAGCATTCGTGTACCGCGGGCGCACCACCCAGCGCGTCAAGCAGGCTCATGCGGGGAAGCACACGTCAGGCGACACCACCGCGGGCTGAACCCGCAGAGGCATCCTCACTCGGGCCGACCCCCGGTTTCGCGGCCGCCCGTGTAGAGCGGCGGCTGGCCGACGGGCACCATCTGGCCACCGGGCGCCTGCATTGTTCCCGGGGTGTTCGAGCCGGTGTTGGCGATGACCACCGCGAACCACGGCAACACCACCGCGGCCACGCCGAGCACCAACAGCCACCAGCCCTGCACGAACAGCAGCCCTGCGAGGCACAGTAGACGGATGCCCATGGCAAGCGAATACCTGATCATGCGCGCGTGGCGCTCTTGGTCTCGGTTCTGCGGAAGAGAGGTAATGGAATGCTGCTGTGAATCGTGCTTCATATGTGCCACCTTGGGTGAACGGATACCC
The DNA here is from genome assembly GCF_035018625.1 of Subtercola sp. RTI3. Classification (NCBI taxonomy): domain Bacteria; kingdom Bacillati; phylum Actinomycetota; class Actinomycetes; order Micrococcales; family Microbacteriaceae; genus Subtercola; species Subtercola sp. RTI3. The sequence continues at coordinate 94,448 of NZ_JASJXO010000001.1, forward strand.
CTCAGCCTACGCTTCCCTCCGCTCTCGTATGCTGGTACGCGGCTCAGGAATCGACTGGGTTGACAGGCTTTACGAAAGGCTTCGCATGACGACCCCCACCACGACACCCCGCACGGTTCTGATCACCGGCGGCAACCGCGGCATCGGCTTCTCGCTGGCAGAGGAGTTCATCGCCCAGGGGTACCGCGTGGCCGTGACAGCGCGCTCGGGCGAGGGGCCCGCCGGCGCACTCACGGTACGGGCCGACGTCACCGACAGCGCCTCGATCGACGCCGCGTTCACCGAGGTCGAAGCCGCCCTGGGCCCGGTCGAAGTCGTGGTCGCCAACGCGGGCATGACCCGCGACATGCTGCTGCTGCGCATGAGCGAAGACGACTTCACCGATGTGATCGACACGAACCTCACGGGGGCATTCCGGGTGGTGAAGCGAGCGTCGAAGGGCATGCTCAAGGCCCGCTTTGGCCGCGTTATCTTGATTTCGAGCGTTGTCGGGCTGTACGGCTCGGCCGGCCAGGTGAACTATTCGGCGTCGAAGGCCGGGCTCGTGGGCCTCGCCCGCTCCATCACGCGCGAGCTCGGGGCCCGCGGCATCACGGCGAACGTGGTCGCGCCCGGGTTCATCGAGACCGAGATGACAGCCGAGCTCCCGGATGCTCTGCAGGCCGAATACAAGAAGAGCATCCCCGCGGGTCGCTTCGCTTCGCCTACCGAGGTCGCTCGCGTGGTGGCCTGGCTGGCCTCCGACGATGCCGGGTACATCAGCGGCGCCGTCATCCCCGTCGACGGCGGACTCGGCATGGGGCACTAGCCCACCCCGTTCGACTTTCCCCACTCTGTCGGTCGGGCTGCTCAGCACCGACCGACGGGGGAAAGTCGACGGCGCTTCAGGCCGAGCCGAGTCAGCCGCGGAGGCCGAGGAGCGGCAGCAGCTGCGCGAGGTCGCGCGAGTCGATGGCCACGTGCGCGCGGGCCCGCACGACGGGGCGCGCGTTGAACGCCACCGAGAGGCCCGCGGTCTGCATCATGAGCAGGTCGTTGGCACCGTCACCCACGGCCACGGTCTGCGCCAGGGGTATGGATGCCCCCGCCGCCCACTCCCGCAACGCAGCGGCTTTCGCTTCGGCGTCGATCACCGGGCCGATCACGTTGCCCGTGAGGCGGCCGTCGACCACCTCGAGCCGGTTCGCACTCCAGAAGTCGAGACCGAGGTCGATCGCGACCTGGTCGACGAGCTCGTGGAACCCGCCCGACACCACCCCCACCAGACCGTCGGCGGCATGCAGGCCCGCGATCAGCTCAGGTACGCCCTGCGTGACACGGATGTCACGCGCCACCTCTGTGAAGCAGTCGATCGAGAGGCCGGCGAGCGTCGAGACGCGCGAACGGAGGCTCTGCTGAAAGTCGAGCTCGCCCGACATGGCGCGTTCGGTGATGTGCGCGACGAGGTCGAGGCTGCCGGCGCACTCGGCCAGCATCTCGATGACCTCGTTCTCGATGAGGGTCGAGTCGACGTCGAGCACGACGAGGAAGCGGGGTGCGGTGGCCGGGGCGTGAGCAGCGGGGGTACCGGAGTGCACGGCCCGGGGAGCCAGGAGAGTGTTCGTCTGCTGAAGGGGGAGCCGAGCATCCGGAAGCAGCAGGTGTTCACTCATGGTTCTACGCGTACTCCTTTGCCGACCACGGTGATGCCCGTGTCGGTGACGGTGAAACCGCGTTCGCGGTCGCGAGCGTGGTCGATGCCGATCATGGCCCCGGCGGCGACAACCACGTTCTTGTCCAGAATAGCGCGGCGCACGACTGCGTCGGGTTCGATGTGCACGCGGTCGAAGAGCACCGAGTCTTGAACGAGGGCACTCGACTCGATGGTCACCCAGGGGCCGAGCACGCTGCGCTCGATGCGGGCGCCCGAGATGAGGCAGCCGAGGGAGACGATCGACTCGATGGTTGTTCCGCTGTTGCCCTTCGCGTCGCGCACGAACTTCGCTGGGGGCGAGTTCAGCTGCTGCGTGTAGATGGGCCACGCGCTGTTGTACAGGTTGAACACCGGCAGGGCAGAGATGAGGTCTTGGTGGGCGTCGTAGAACGACTCGATGGTGCCCACGTCGCGCCAGTAGTAGCGGTCGCGGTCGGTTGCCCCGGGAACCTCGTTGTGAGACAGGTCATAGACGCCGGCCTGGCCGCGCGACACGAAGTCGGGAATGATGTCGCCGCCCATGTCGTGGTTCGAGTCGGGCTTCTCACCGTCGCGGATGACGGCCTCGATGAGGGCGTCGGTGTTGAAAACGTAGTTGCCCATCGAGGCCAGAACCTCGTCGGGGGAGTCGGCGAGGCCCACTGCCGTCTTCGGCTTCTCGAGGAACTCCGAGATCTGCGCCGGGTTGTCGGGGTCGGTCTGGATGATGCCGAACTGGTCGCTGAGCTCCATCGGCTGCCGAATTGCCGCGACCGTCGCCGGCAGGCCCGAAGCGATGTGCGCCTGGATCATCTGGGCGAAGTCCATGCGGTACACGTGGTCTGCACCGACCACCACCACGATGTCGGGCATCTCGTCGCGAATCAGGTTGAGACTCTGCAGGATGGCATCGGCCGAGCCGCTGAACCACCTCTTGCCGAGGCGCTGTTGCGCGGGCACCGACGCCACGTAGGAGTCGAGCAGGCCCGACAGTCGCCACGTCTGCGAGATGTGCCTGTCGAGGCTGTGCGACTTGTACTGGGTCAGCACAACGATCTTCGTCAGCCCCGAATTGATGAGGTTCGAGAGTGCGAAGTCAATGAGGCGGTAGCCACCTCCGAACGGAACACCGGGCTTCGCTCGGTCTGCAGTCAGAGGCATGAGCCTCTTGCCTTCGCCACCAGCGAGAACGATGCCGAAAATCTTCTTTGATGCAGCCATACGACGACTATAGGTGGTTCGGCGGCGCACTCGCGGCACTCGACGCGCGGCGCGTAACGCGCTACGTTCGTGGTTGTGCGCGTCGATGTGATTACCAGGGAATATCCACCAGAGATTTACGGCGGGGCGGGGGTGCATGTCGCCGAACTCGTGAAAGCTCTGCGGGTCAACATCGACGTCGTGGTGCGGGCCTTCGGCCAGCCGCGCGACGAGAAAGACGTGTTCTCGTACCGGCCTCCGGCTGAGCTGCAGGGGGCGAATGCAACCCTCAGCACACTCGGCGTCGACCTGCAGATCGCCAACGACCTGGGCGGCGCCGACGTGGTGCACTCGCACACCTGGTACGCGAACGCGGCCGGGCAGCTCGGCTCGATGTTGCACGGTATTCCGCACGTCGTCACGGCGCACTCGCTCGAGCCGCTGCGCCCGTGGAAGGCCGAACAGCTCGGCGGCGGCTACCGTCTGTCGAGCTACATCGAGAAGAGCGCCTTCGAGAGCGCCGATTCGGTTATCGCGGTCTCGAACGGCATGCGCAACGACATTCTTCGCTCGTACCCGTCGATCTCCGAAGACCGCGTGAGCGTCGTCTACAACGGCATCGACCTCGAGAAATGGAAGCCTGTTCGCGACGATGCCGTTCTGGCGCACTGGGGCATCGACACCTCGCGCCCCTCTGTGGTCTTCGTGGGCCGCATCACGCGCCAGAAGGGCCTGCCGTACCTCCTCCGTGCAGCTGCCCAGCTGGCTCCGGATGTTCAACTGGTGTTGTGCGCCGGTGCCCCCGACACCCCCGAGATCATGGCCGAGGTCACGGCGCTGGTGCAGGAACTGCAGCAGACCCGCTCGGGTGTGATCTGGATCCCGGAGCTGCTCAGCCAGCACGACCTCTCAGCTATGCTCACCAGCGGCACGGTGTTCGTCTGCCCGTCGGTCTACGAACCGCTCGGCATCGTGAACCTCGAGGCCATGGCCTGTGGGCTCCCTGTCGTCGGAACGGCGACCGGCGGCATCCCTGAGGTCGTCGATGAGGGCGTCACAGGGCGTCTGGTGCAGATCGACCAGGCCACCGACGGCACGGGCACTCCGGTCGACCCCGAGCGCTTCGTGCGTGACCTCGCGGGCACGTTGACCGATGTTCTCGCCGACCCCGACGAAGCCCGCCGGATGGGTGCAGCCGGCAGGTTGAGAGCTGAGAGCACGTTCAGTTGGAAGCAGATCGCCGAAGAAACCGAGCGTATCTACCGCAGCCTGATCTAGCGGGCCGAGCGGGCGTTTTCGGGCAGAAACGGGTGCCGCTGCCCGATAGGCTTGGGGTCATGCCCACAGTTCTTGACCTCGAAGACGTGTCGGTCGTCCGTAACGGTAACCGCATCCTGAACGACATCAACTGGAAGGTCGAGGCTGACCAGCGCTGGGTGATCCTCGGGCCGAACGGCGCCGGCAAGACCACGCTGCTTCAGCTGGCCTCGGCGATGGTGCATCCGTCATCCGGTACCGCGCAGATCCTCGACTCCCGCATGGGCCGTGTCGACGTGTTCGAGCTGCGCCCTCGGGTCGGTTTCGCGTCGTCGGCGATGGCGAAACGCTTCCCGGCCGACGAGACCGTGCTGAACGTCGTGTTGACAGCCGCCTACTCGGTGACCGGCCGCTGGAACGAGCAGTACGACGAGATCGACCTGCGCCGCGCCCAGCGCGTGCTCGCCGAGTGGCGCCTCGATCACCTCGAAGAACGCCGCTTCGGCTCACTCAGTGACGGCGAGCAGAAGCGCGTGCAGATCGCCCGCTCGGTGATGACCGACCCCGAACTGCTGCTGCTCGACGAGCCCGCCGCCTCGCTCGACCTCGGCGCACGCGAAGAGCTGCTGCAACTGCTCGGTGGGTATGCCAGCGCGCCGTCAGCCCCCGCCATCGTCATGGTGACGCACCACGTCGAAGAGATTCCGCGCGGCTTCACCCACGTTCTGCTCATCTCGAAGGCGTCGGTCGTTGCGGCCGGCCCGCTTCAGGATGCGCTCACTGCAGAGAACCTCGAAGCGACGTTCGGCCTGCCCATCGTTCTCTCCGAGACCGATGGCCGTTATGCCGCACGGGCCGCCTCGGTCTGATAGACTCTTCAGCTGGCCCTCGAGCCATAAATTTTCATCACCGTTCTATTCAATTCCCACCGCATCACCAAGGAAGCCCTCATGAAGACCGAAACTCACCCCGACTACCTGCCCGTCGTGTTCCGCGACCTGGCCTCGGGCGCAACCTTCCTCACTCGTTCAACCGTGACGAGCCAGAAGACCATCGAGTGGCAAGACGGTAACACCTACCCCGTCATCGACGTCGAGATCTCGTCGGAGTCGCACCCGTTCTACACGGGCAAGCAGCGCATCCTCGACTCCGCCGGCCGCGTAGAGAAGTTCAACAGCCGCTACAAGGGTTTCGGCAAATAACCCCACTTTTCTAAGGAAGGGCGGGCAGCTTCGGCTGCTCGCCCTTCCTTTTTGCATGCCCGCCGTGTCAGTTTGCGCGCCCGGCGTGCGTCTCAGTTTGCGGGGGCCGCGGTGGCGTGGGCGGTCACCGTCTGGGGCGCGTGCAGGCGGCTGTCAATGTCGTGGGCCCAGGCGGTGATGCGGGCGAGGGTGTCGGTGCCACCGGAGGCAGAGCCGACGGTGACAAAAGCGTCGTCGCTCGCGATGATCACGGTGGCGGCGTAGCTCTCGGCGTCGGTCGTCGACGGGGTGGTACCCGTTGGAATCGGTTTGCCGACCACGGAGTAGATCGACTCCCGAGCGAAAGTGGACTTCGTGTAGGCGTCGGCGAAGTTCGCCTCGGCTGCGGGTCGGCCGCCTTCGGCTGCGGTCACGGCCGCGACCACGAAGTAGACGTTCGTGGTCTGTTCGGCGCCGGTCTGGTAGATGCACTGGTAGGCATCGAACGGGCGGCTGAACCCTCCACTGCCGAACAGTACCGGCGCGCCGCCCGAGGCTGCAGCCAGTTCGGGCAGGATCGTGTCGCCCATGATCTGGGCGCAGTTCTGCCGGGTCACCCACGCGAGCGCCGACGAGGTTGCCGAAGTGTCGGTTGCCGCAGGAGATGCCGCCGCGACCGACGATGACGACCCTCCGGCGCTAGCACTCGTATCTGAAGGCAGAGTGGCATCGGGAAGAGTCGAACATGCGACAGCGACCAGAACCGTGGCAGCCGCCAGCATCAGGGCCTTGGTCTTACGAACAGCAGAGCGACTCGGCACCGGCGACGACGACGTCATGACGTCGTCAGCCGAGGGGCCAGAGAGTACGCGCGGTGAAGGTGGGGTCTTTGGTGCGGCGCATGTACTCCTGAAAACTGGTGGCCTGGTCGGCGAACCACCCTGCCTGCGAGTGGTGCAGGTCGTGCTGGGAGACGTCGAGTTCGGCCGTGTAACGCAGCGCTAGTGCCTGGGCGACACGACCGGCGGCGATGGCGTCGGCGCCGGCATCGTGCGCGTCGAGCAGTTCGACCTCGTAGTGCAGGGCTGCGGCCTCGAGGGTGCGCTTTCCTTTGCGGTAGCGGTCGAGTGCCTTGTCGATGACCAGCGGGTCGACAACGGGGATGGGCTCCCGTAGGGGGGTGATGCCGTAGCGACGGGCCTCGCGGTCGAGCAGGGTGAGGTCGTAGGGCGCGTTGTAGATCACGATGGAGAGGCCCTGGTCGAGGGCGTCGGTGAGGGCATCCACAATCTCGGCGATGACGTCTGCTGCAACCCGGCCCTCGGCGACGGCACGCTCGGTGCTGACACCGTGAACGGCCGAGGCACCGGCGGGAATGGGTACCCCCGGGTTGGCGAGCCAGTCGAAGCGCGACTCACTCGTGCCCGTGTGGTCGATGATGCTCACGTTGGCGGTGACGACCCGGCTGGTCTCGACGTCGATGCCGGTGGTCTCGAGGTCGAACACCGCGAGCCGATGCGCCCACACGGGCCCGGCCGGAGCGGCGGACGTCAGAGAAACGACAGGATCGGCATCGCCGTGCAGCGGAACCGACGGCGCCTCTGGCCGATCGGTGAGCACGTGCCTGCCGTGCGGCAGCACCTCCTGCGGCTCGAGATCGAACAGTGTCACCGGGGTTTGCCGTACAGAAGTATCCACACAGCAAACTCTACGGCGAACCTCTGACGCCGGCTCGGAGCCCGCGCGCACAGGGGCCGCATGAGACCCGCACGAGCCCCGCAGACCCTAGTAGACGTCTGCCCCCGCCTGCCCGATGTGCAGCCAGTAGAAGCTCTGCGTACCGAGCGTCAGCGTCACGCTGCCGTCGTCGCCGATGGTGGGGAATTCTGCCCCACCGAACAGGTCGTTGAGGCGGCGGCCGGCGAACTCGGGCAACGAGAGGGTGACCGAAACGGGGTTGTGGGCAAAACTGAAGACGCAGAGAATGCGCTCGGGCGCGTCGCCCCACTGGGTGGATGACCCGGCATACGACCGCACGAACGACAGCACCGACTCGTGGTTGGTGGGCACCACCGCGAGCGAGCCGAGCCCGAAGGCCGGGTGCGCCTTTCGCACATGGATCACATTGCGCACCCAGTGCAGCATCGAGCGCGACTGCGCCAACTGCGACTCGACGTTGACCAGGGCGTAGTTGTAGACCAGCGACTGCACCACAGGCAGAAAGAGCTTGCCGGGGTCGGCGGTGGAGAATCCGGCGTTGCGGTCGGGGGTCCACTGCATGGGCGTGCGGGAGGAGTCGCGGTCGGGCAACCAGATGTTGTCGCCCATGCCGATCTCGTCGCCGTAGTACAGGAAGGGAGAGCCGGAGAGCGAGAAGAGCAGCGCGTGGGCGAGTTCGAGCTCGGCCCGCGAGTTGTCGAGCAGGGGAGCGAGGCGACGGCGAATACCGATGTTGGCGCGCATGCGCGGGTCGTAGGCGTACCAGCCGTACATGGCCTGTCGGTACTCCTCCGACACCATCTCGAGCGTCAGCTCGTCGTGGTTGCGAAGGAACACGCCCCAGCCGGCACCCTCGGGAATCTCGGTGACTTCGGAGAGCACCCGGATGAGCTCACCGGCTGTCTGCGAACGAAGCGAGTAGAAGATGCGGGGCATCACCGGGAAGTCGAACGCCATGTGGCACTCGGGCTCGTCTTCGCTGCCGAAGAACGCGGCGACCTCCCGCGGCCACTGGTTTGCTTCTGCGATCATGATGCGGCCGGGGTATTCGCGATCGACCATCTTGCGGAGCTTCGCCACGAACTCGTGCGTCTTCGGCTCGCCTTCTCCGTTGCCCTCCTCGCTCTCGTAGAGGTACGGGATGGCATCCAGCCTGAAACCGTCGACCCCGAGGTCGAGCCAGAATCGCACGATCTCGAACATGGCCTCGTGCACGGCCGGGTTCTCGTAGTTGAGGTCGGGCTGGTGCGAGAAGAAGCGGTGCCAGAAGAACTGGCGGCGAACGGGGTCGAACGACCAGTTCGACTCTTCGGTGTCGACAAAGATGATGCGGATGTCTTCGTACTTCTTGTCGGTGTCGCTCCACACGTAGAAGTCGCCGTAGGGCCCATCGGGGTCTGCCCGGGACTGCTGGAACCAGTCGTGAGCATCTGACGTGTGGTTCAGGGGCAGGTCGATGACGATGCGCATGTTGCGCTCGTGGGCCTTCGTGACGAGGTCGCGAAACTCGTCGATCGAGCCGAACTCGGGCAGAATCGCCCGGTAGTCGGAGATGTCGTAGCCGCCGTCGCGAAGGGGTGAGTCGAAGAACGGCGGCAGCCACAGCCCGTCGATTCCGAGCCATTGCAGATAGTCGAGTTTCGACACCAGCCCAGCGATGTCGCCCGACCCATCGCCGTTCGAATCGACGAACGACCTGATCATCACCTCATAGAACACCGAGCGGCGAAACCACTGGGGATCGAGGGTGAGACCGGGCAGCTGGATGGGTGCAGTAAAGCTCACGGGAGGCCTTCCTGGTGGCGGGATGAGGGCCGACGAGACCCGCTTTCTACGCTAGTGCAGCCACCCGTGAGTTCAGTTGTGAAACACGACGGGTCAGTACCAGCAGGCTTCCGGATGTTCGACCTAAACTTGACCGCGATGCTTCCCCCCTCGCCCTACGCCGCCCAGCTCGCTCTGATTCCGCTCACCCAGCGGAGCATCGAGGTCGCCGGCGGCACCACCGCGCTCTGGATCTACGGCCCCGCCGACGCCCACACCACCATCGTCATGGTGCACGGTTTTCGGGGTGACCACCACGGGCTCGAGCCCATCGTGGCCCAGCTGCCCGGCTACCGCGTGGTACTGCCCGATCTGCCGGGCTTCGGCGTCTCGACGCCGCTCGGGGTGGCGCATGACATCGACGGCTACTCAGCGTGGCTGACCGAGCTGGTGACGACGCTCACCGAGAGTGCGGGGGAGGCAGAGCCCCCGGTACAGAAGCCCGCCGGCCATCTCGTGATCCTCGGCCATTCGTTCGGTTCGATCATCGTGTCGGCGGCGGTGGCGAAGGGGCTCTCGGCCGACGCGGTCGTACTCGTGAACCCGATAGCCGCGCCTGCGCTGTCGGGCCCCCGGGGCATCCTGACCCGGCTGGCGGTGTTCTACTACAAGATGGGCGCGTGGCTGCCGACGAAACCCGGTTTCGCGTGGCTGCGCCTCGGTGCGGTGACCCGCATCATGAGCGAGACCATGGCGAAGACGAGAGACAAGGGGCTTCGCCGCTGGATCCACAGCCAGCACGACCAGTTCTTCGGCGCATTCTCGAACCGCGATGTGGTGCTCGAGGCGTTCGAGGCCTCGGTGAGCAACGACGTGTCCGAGTACGCGAAGAAGATCACCCTGCCCACCCTGCTCGTGGCCGCCGACCGCGACGACATCACGCCCGTGGCCGCCCAGGAGCGCCTCGTGACGCTGCTGCCGAATGCCGAACTCGTGGTGCTTCCGGGCGTGGGTCACCTTGTGCACTACGAGCGGCCGGCCGAGGCCGCCGCCGCCATCGAAGCGTTTCTGAAGAAGCAGGAGGCACTCCGGTGACCGCCGCTTCAGATTCGACCCCCAGAGGCTCAGGCACCCACGGCGCCCCCCTGAAGATCGTCTTCGACTGCCGCTACACCCGCGTCGGCCGACACGACGGCATCAGCCGGTACACCGCCGGCCTCGTCACCGCTCTCGCTGAGTTGCACCCCGTCACCATGTTGATCAGCGACGAGCGACAGCTCGAACTGCTGCCCGACCTGCCCTGGCAGCTCGCGAGCTCGCCGACGAGCCCGCTCGAGCTGTTCGTGGCGCGCCAGGTCAACCGGCTGAAGCCCGACGTGGTCTTCACCCCGATGCAGACCATGGGAACCTTCGGCCGCAAATACCCGCTCGCCCTCACCGTGCACGACCTCATCTACTACTCGAACCCCACGCCGCCGCGCGAGTTCGCCTGGCCGCTGCGCGCCCTCTGGCGCCTCTACCACCTCGCCTGGTGGCCCCAGCGGCTGCTGCTGAACCGGGCCGACGCCGTTGTCACCGTGTCGCACACCACCGAAGCGCTCGTCGCCGAGCACCACCTCACCTCGAAACCCGTCGTCGTCGTGAGCAACGCCGCCGACGTTCTCGACGCCGAGAGCCTGCCCACCGGCGCGAGCGGTGGCCCGGTCGCGCGCTCGAGCGCCAAATCGCTTGTCTACATGGGCTCGTTCATGCCCTACAAGAACGTCGAGACCCTCGTGCGGGCCCTGCCTCTGCTCGAGGGCTACGAGCTGCACCTCATGAGCTCCGTGCGTGATGACGACCGGGCTCGCCTTCAGGCGCTGGCTCCGGATGCCCGGCTCATCTTTCACGACGGCGCCTCCGACGCCGAGTACCTCGCCGCCCTCGACCACGCCACCGCCCTCGTCACGGCCTCCCTCGAAGAGGGCTTCGGCATTCCGCTCGTGGAGTCGATGGGGCGCGGCACCCCCGTCGTGGTGAGCGACATCGCGGTGTTCCGCGAGATCGGGGCCGACGCCGGGCTCTACTTCGAAGCGAAGAACCCGGCTGCGCTGGCCGCGGCCGTCAGGCGCCTCGAAGACCCGCAGGAGTGGCTCTCGCGCTCGCTCGCCTCCCGGCGGCAGGCGAAGAAGTTCAGCTGGGCGGCGTCAGCGACGGCTCTTCTGGCGCTGCTCGAAGGGCTAGCTGGTTCACCGGCTCGCCGTTGAACTCGTCGAGCCTCAGCACGCCATCGATGTAACTGAAGTAGTGCACCGAACCGTTCGGAATGCGTTCGTCTTCGCGTGGGCGACCGCCGTCGGTGGCGTAGCGCACGAGGGAGCTGATGACGCCGCCGTGGCAGACGACGATGAGCTGCTGGCCCGGGCGGGCCTCTGCCGCCTCGATGAGCGCCACGTGAACCCGCTCCCGCACCTGGCGGTGGGTCTCGCGGCCGGGAACGTGCGACTGGCCGGGAAACCGTTCGTGCAGTTCTTCGAAGTCGAGCCCCTCTGCCTCGCCGTAACGCCGCTCGACGAGGCCGGCGACGGGCTGGGGTGACGGCAGGCTGAGTGACGTGGCAATGATCTGGGCCGTCTCACGGGCCCGGCCGAGCGGGCTCGTGAGTACAGCATCCCAGTCGCCGCCGGCAAGAAAACTCGCGGTGTCGAGGGCCTGCGCGCGGCCCGTGGCGTTCAACGGAATGTCGGTGCTGCCCTGGATGCGTTTCTGAAGGTTCCAGTCGGTCTGGCCGTGCCGAACGAGCGCGAGGTACGTCATGGTCGGTTCGGGCCCTTCACGTCAGACGATGAGCCGTGCGGCGAGGGCCGCGAGCGTCTCCGATGTTCCTGTGTCGAGCTTAACAGTTGCGCGCGAATCGCCCTTGGTGATGCCCCGATTGATGATGATCACCGGCAAGCGTCGACGCCGAGCCTGCTCGAGCAGACGAATTCCCGAGTTGACCACCAACGACGACCCCGCAATGATCAGGGCACCGGATGCCCGAACCAGGTCGCTCGCCTCGCTGAAGCGCTCTTTCGGAATGAACTCACCGAAGAACACCACATCGGGCTTCAACACGCCGCCGCACACTGAGCACTCGGGAACCACGAACTCCGCCCAGTTCAGAACCTCGGCGTCTCCGTCGGGGTTCACTGTCACGGCGTCAGGCTCTGTGATCCACGGATTCGCTTTGTCGATCTGCTCGGCAAGGGCGTCGCGGGCGAACATCTGGCCGCAGCGCAGGCACCGCACCCTGTCCATCGAGCCGTGCAGGTCGACCACGCGATTCGAACCGGCGCGCACGTGCAGGCCGTCGACGTTCTGCGTGATGACCCCGTTGATGACCCCGGCGGCCTCGAGCTCGGCCAGTGTCACATGGCCGCTGTTCGGCGATGCCGCGGCAAAGAGCTTGTAACCGAGGTGGCTGCCGGCCCAGTAGCGCTTTCGGTAGTCGGCACTCGAACTGAACTGGTCGAACGTCATCGGGTTGCGTTTGGGCGCACCTTCGCCGCGGTAGTCGGGGATACCCGAGTCTGTGCTGACGCCGGCACCGGTGAGCACAACCGTGCTTTTGCCGCGAAGAATATCGGCCACCTCGTCGATCGCCGTCAGGGAGAGAACGCTGTCAGACACGGCACACCTCCTCAGTCACAATCGACACTTCTGACCTTGAGTCTAGAAGGCCCAGTTTTCCGTTTTGTTTCGTCGCACTGGCAGAGTGGTGTTTTGTGCCCGTCATACCCCTCACCGATCTCGCCGATTCGCTTCTGGCCAGCCCTCTGCTCGCCGACTACCGAGGTCTCACCGATGTCGCCCTGCGGCGGGTCAGCGAACCCGAGGGTGGGCTCTACATCGCCGAGTCGGCGAAAGTCATCGAGCGGGCGCTCGGGGCGGGGCATCAGCCGCGATCGGTACTCTGCGAGGCGAAGTGGGTGGCGGGCATCCAGAGCCTGGTCGCGCCAGACGTGCCCATTTTCGTCGGTAGCTCTGAGCTGCTCGAGAGCCTCACGGGCTTCAACCTGCACCGCGGAGCTCTGGCCTCGATGCACCGGCCAGAGCTGCCCTCGGTCGAATCGCTGGTTCGGGATGCCCGGCGGGTCGTGATTCTCGAAGACATCGTCGACCACACCAACGTCGGCGCCATCTTTCGTTCGGTGGCGGGGCTCGGGGCCGACGCGGTGCTCATCACGCCGAGGTGCGCCGACCCGCTGTACCGGCGCAGCGTTCGGGTCTCGATGGGAACCGTGCTGCAGGTGCCGTGGAGCAGGCTGCCCGAATGGAGCGAAGCCGCGCCGCTTCTGCACGGGCTGGGGTTCACGATCGCGGCGCTGGCGCTCAGCGACGACGCGGTGACGCTCGACGCGTTCGCGGCCGACCCGCCCGAGCGCATCGCGCTGGTCATGGGCACCGAGGGCGACGGGCTGAGCAGGGCAGCGCTCGAGGTCGCCGACACGGTGGTGACGATCCCGATGCTGCATGGGGTCGACTCGCTGAACGTGGCGTCGGCGACCGCCGTGGCGCTCTGGTCGCTGCGGGTCTGAGCTGGCGCATTCGACTGCAGATGCGGGAAGCGGGCCCGGTCGAGTTCACCGCGACGCGGGCGCCGTCAGGTGAGGTCGGGGGAGTGCGCGCCGATCGGGATGGCGTCGGGCCGCTTCGGCGACACGCCGTCGCCCGATGACTGGTGGCGAACACGGCGCAGAACCCACGGCACGAAGAACTGGCGCGCCCAGACGAGGTCTTCGCTCCGGGCCTGGCGCCAGCTGGAGGCCGGAAGCGGTTCGGGCTTGTTCGGCTGCAGGTCGTTCGGCACATTCAGTGCGGCGAGCACGAGCCGCGCGACCTCGTGGTGGCCCAGCGCGTTCAGGTGCAGGCGGTCGGGGGCCCACATGCGGGCATCCTGAATCGCAGAGAGCCCCCACTGATCGGCCACGATGCAGTCGTAACGGGCGGCGATGGCGCGGATGTTCTCGTTGTAGATGGCCACTTTGCCGCGGATGCCGCGGAACACGGGGGAGAAGCCCACGTCGGTTCCGGTGAACATGACGATGGTCGCGCCGTCGCGTTTCAGCTCGGCGATGCCGGCGTCGAACTGGGCGGCGATGACATCGGGGTCGGTGCCGGGGCGGATGACGTCGTTGCCGCCGGCCGAGATCGTGATGAGGTCGGGCTTCAGGGCGAGCGCCGGCTCGACCTGCTCGTCGAGGATCTGGCGAATGAGCCGCCCCCGAATGGCGAAGTTGGCGTATGCGAAGTCGCCGTCGGCCTGGGCACTCAGCACCTCGGCGACACGGTCGGCCCAGCCGCGATGGCCGCCGGGGCTCGCGGGCTCAGGGTCGCCGATTCCCTCGGTGAACGAGTCACCGAGGGCGACATATCGACGCCACGGGTGAGATTCGGTCATGGCTGACGCTCCTTCGAAATCGCTTCCCTTTCAGCCTAGTCACGGTCGCGCGGGGGTCAGCCCCCTGCGTCCGTGGCACCCGTGGCCGCACTCAGGTGCCTGCAGCGAGGCGCGCGACGGCGTCCCGCCAGAGGTGCATGCCGAAATAGCTGCGCCACGGGGCGACTCTCTCGGCGAACCGCACGAGTTCTCGACGTTCGCCCGGGAGCCCGAGCTCGGCCGCGCCCGCGCGGAGCGCGAGGTCGCCGTCGAGCAGTACATCCGGCGCGCCGAGCACCCGCATCGCAACGTACCCGGCCGTCCACGGCCCGATGCCGGGCATCGCCACGAGCCGCTCGGTCAGTTCGGTCTGCGTGAGCGTCACGTCTGTTGGGCTTGCGTCAATGACAAGCCGCCCCTCGGCCAACGCCTCCGCCACCTCGAGAATCGTCTGCACCCGACGCGGCGGCCCCCGCAGTTCAGCCGCCCCGCCCGCCGCGAACTGTTCGGCCGTGGGGAAGAACCGCCACACCCCTGGCGCGAGCTGCCCCGCATCGACGCTGGGTTCGTCACCGACGCTGGGCGTACCACCGAGGGTGAGCTCGTCGCCGAGCGCCGCGGCGAGGCGACCCTGCACGGTTCGCGCCGCTGTGACCGAGACCTGCTGACCAATGAGGGTGCGAAAGAGAGTTTCATGGGCATCCACCGAGCCGGGCACTCGTATGCCCGGGGCAGCCGCAAGGGAGCCTCGAAGTTCTGCCACCCGACCGAGCACCCCATCGATGGCCTGAGCGTCGGCCTGCACGTCGAACAGCCCGGCGAGACGCACCTCGGCTTCTGCCGCATCGGCACCGTGCTCGAGCCAGAGCGTGCACTCGATGCCGGCGGGACTCACGGGCCCGGCTGGCTCGGCGCTCGGCGAGGGCGCTGCCAGCCGAACGGCCACGACTGCGCGGCCCTGGGGGAGCCTCAGGGTGCGCCGGTACGTGCCCGCCGAGTGGGTTTCGACCCCTTTCACGGCGTGCACCGCCAGAAACCGCATCACGCCGGCGCCGTCGAACGGCTGGCGCGCCGGCAGCGTCAGGTCGACGCGGCTCCACGCCGCTGTATCGCTCATGCACCCATTCTGGTCGGCGCAGACGACACGGGTGGGTACCCTGGACTTCGTCTTCACCATGGGCGCGCTGGTGTGCAGCTAACGGGCCCACGACTGCTGCTCGGCTGCCCATCGTCGTTATCAGACGTCGACGGCTCGGGGTCATCGAACCAGACGACCACAGAATCCCACTCGAACACGCTGGCTCCCGCGGCAGGCTCTTGGCCCACAACCGTCAGGTTCTTCTTCCACGCCAAAGCAGACACCGGCGGGCCATCGGCGTCAGGCTGCGCCAACGCCACGCTCGCGCTGAACGCGACCAGCCGGGCATCCTCGAACGCCAGGCCGACGACATCCGGTACGACCACTCGAGGACCCCGTCGCGTAACCACACCTGAACCCTAGGTGATCACGCTTCCTAGCCCGTGACCCGACGCTAACCGATCGGCCCGCGTTCCGCGACAGCCAGGCGCGAGCGACGTCTCTGGCGCACGTTCTGTCGTCATGTTGTCCAGAAAAACGGCCCTCGACGACGGCGGTGAGACCTGGCTGTGGCCCTCGGTGACGCCCCGGTAGCTCGAAGACCCGGCTGATCACACGCCAGCGCGCGCGGCTTGGGCGCGTCTCGCGGCGAGCGGGTAAAGTCTTGGTCAGTGACTACTCTGCCTCTCTCCTCCGGACACCCTGTCGGAACCTCTGCGGCCGAGCACCTCTCTCCGTCGTTTCCCGAGCGCGCAGCGTGGGGTACCGCCGGAAAACTGCGTGCCTGGCAGTCGGAGGCCCTCACCGCCTACTTCGAACACGAGCCGCGCGACTTTCTCGCCGCCGCAACGCCGGGCGCCGGCAAGACCACGTTTGCACTCCGTCTTGCGGCCGAACTTCTCGCCCGCAAGACCATCGACCGCGTGACAGTTGTCGCGCCCACCGAGCACCTGAAGAAACAGTGGGCTGACGCGGCGCATCGGGCGGGCATCCGGCTCGACCCCATGTTCAAGAACGCGCACGGCACCCACGGTCGGCACTATCACGGCGCCGTCGTGACCTATGCCCAGGTCGCCACGCGCGCCGAGGTGCACCGCGACCTCACGCTGAGCGGCCGCACGCTGGTCATCCTCGACGAGGTGCACCACGGCGGCGACGCGCTCAGCTGGGGCGACGCCATTCGCGAGGCTTTCGCGCCCGCCACGAGGCGCTTGTCGCTCACAGGCACGCCGTTTCGCTCTGACACCGCGCCCATTCCCTTCGTGAGCTACCTGCCCGACGAGCATGGCATCCGCACCTCGCAGACCGATTACAACTACGGCTACGGCCGCGCGCTGGCCGACGGCGTCGTGCGCCCGGTGCTCTTCATGGTCTACGCCGGGCACATGCGCTGGCGCGACGGTGCGGGTGAAGAGATGGAAGCCCGCCTCGGCGAGGGCAACACCAAAGACATCACGTCGCAGGCCTGGCGCACGGCGCTCGACCCCAAGGGCGAGTGGATTCCTTCCGTTCTGAAGGCCGCCGACCGACGTCTCACCGAAGTGCGGCAGTCGGTTCCGGATGCGGGTGGCCTCGTCATCGCGACCGACCACTACACCGCGCGGGCGTACGCCGAGCTGCTCGAGACTCTGTCAGGCCAGCCCGTCACCGTTGTGCTCTCTGACGAGAAGGAGGCCAGCGACCGCATCGAAGAGTTCTCGAACTCGACCAGGCGCTGGATGGTCGCCGTGCGCATGGTGTCTGAAGGCGTCGACATTCCGCGACTCTCGGTGGGCGTCTACGCCACCTCTGCCGCCACCCCGCTCTACTTCGCCCAGGCCATCGGCCGCTTCGTGCGCGCCCGTCGCCGCGGCGAACTCGCCTCCATCTTCCTGCCGAACGTGCCGTCGCTGATGGCGCTGGCCAGCGCGATGGAACTCGAACGAGACCATGCCCTCGACCGCCGTGAGACCGGCGACCCCGAGATCGATATGTTCGCGCCAGAAGAAGACATGATGGACGCGGCGAACCGCCAGGAGAAGGCCTCCGAAGCGCTACAGCAGGAGTTCAGCTTCGAACCGCTCTCCTCCCACGCCACCTTCGACCGGGTCATGTTCGAGGGCGACGAGTTCGGCGAAGAGGCCATCGGCGGCAGCGACGAGGAGCTCGACTTCATCGGTATTCCCGGCCTGCTCGAACCCGACCAGGTGCGGGAACTGCTGCAGCACCGGCAAGCCCGCCAGGCCAAACGCAAGACCGAGCCGGGCTACCAGGCGCCCGTCGTCGAGACTCCGGATGCCGCACCGGCCGCTCCGCTTTACCGAACCCTCAAGGAGCAGCGCTCCCTCTTGAACACCGTGGTGGGCATCTGGTCGAAGACAGCGGGTGAACCCCACGGGCTCATCCACGCCGAACTCCGCCGTGTCTGCGGGGGGCCTGCCGTCGCACAGGCCTCTGTCACCCAGCTGCAGGCCCGCATCGCCCTGGTACGCAAATGGATGGGCAGCCACTGATGCACGACTCACGAAAGGTCACACAATGAAGTACCTGAAACTCGGCTCAAGCGGTCTCGAGGTCTCGGCCATCACGCTCGGCTGCATGAGCTACGGCACCGCGGAGCGGGGCAACCACGACTGGACCCTCGATGAGGAGACCAGCCGCCCGTTCATCCGGAAGGCCCTCGAAATGGGTATCACCACGTTCGACACGGCGAACGTCTATTCTGACGGCACCAGTGAAGAGTTCGTGGGCCGCGCGCTGGCCGACTTCGCCTCGCGCGAAGACGTCGTCATCGCCACCAAGGTGCACGGCACGATGCGCCCCGGGCCGAATGGCGGCGGGCTCTCACGCGTGCACATCATGAACCAGATCGACGCGAGCCTGAAGCGCCTCGGCACCGACTATGTCGACCTCTACCAGATCCACCGGTGGGACGACACGGTGCCGATCGAGGAGACCATGGAGGCGCTGCACGACATCGTGAAGGCCGGCAAGGCGCGCTACATCGGTGCCTCGTCGATGTTCGCCTGGCAGTTCGCGAAGGCCCAGTACACCGCCGACCTCGGCGGCTTCACGCGTTTCGTGTCGATGCAAGACCACTACAACCTCATCCAGCGCGAAGAAGAACGCGAGATGCACCCGTTCTGCCTCGACCAGGGCGTGGGCGTTCTGCCGTGGAGCCCCCTGGCCCGCGGCCGCCTCACCCGCCCCTGGGGCGAGTCGAGCACGCGCGACGACACCGACAACGTGAGCGCACGCGTCTACGCCGGCACCGAAGACGTCGACCACCAGATCGCGGATGCCGTCGGTACCGTCGCCCTGAACCGCGGCATCTCCCGGGCCCAGGTGGCCTTGGCCTGGGTGCGGCAGCAGCCCGCCGTGACCTCGCCCATCGTCGGTGCCACCAAGCAGCAGCACCTCGACGACGCCGTGGCCTCGGTCGACCTCACCCTCAGCGCCGACGAACTCGCCGCTCTCGAGGCGCCCTACACCCCGCACGAGCCCACCGGCTTCTGAGCCGGCGGCGCCACTACAGGAGGCGCTCGGCCGTCTCACGCTCAGGGGAGAGCGGCACGTAGTGCTTCTGCACCGACGGGTTCTCGTCACGTGACGCCGCGGCTGACGGCGTTGCAACTGCCACCACCACCTCGAGGCGCTGCACCATCGGGGGAGCAGTGGGCGTCAGCTCGACGCGGCACTCGAGACTGCCGCTTCGGCCCCGGATGCTCCACGCGAGGTGGGCGGGCGACACGCTCCACAGCATCCGTTGCTCGAGCCCCTGCGTCTCGGCGTCGCCCGCCAGACCACCGATCTCGGCGATGCTCGCCGCAAGCCGCGCGTCGCGCACCTCAGACGGCACATCGCTCAGCAGGTTTCGGCTGAAGATCACCCCGGGCCCTGTTGCGGCATCGGCCATGCGGCCCGAGCCCCGAAGGGCGGCGTCGATGGCCGCGGCGGCGTGCAGGGTTTCGGGCCAAAGGGTGATCTGCTGCGCGGGAACGTCGAGAGACTCCAGAACGAAGCGCAGCATCGCGGCAGCCGCAGCCGACGGCTTCGCACCGTTCGCGTTGGCGAAGACGACGACCCCGAGGCCGGATTCTGTGTGCCAGCGCATGTTCGACGACCATCCGGGAAGCCCGCCCGAGTGCTGCGCAATCACGCCGAAACGCCGATCGTGCTCGATGTTCAGCCCCAGCCCGTACCCCGCGCCCTCGATGTGCTCGCCGTGCGGGCGGTCGACCGGGGCCGGGGTGGCGGTATGAGCGCGCTGCATGCGCCGACGCGACGCCCGCGAGAGAATGTTGTCACGATTCGTGAGAGCGCCCGGCGTGTCGAACGCGCTCGAGAGCCACGCGCTCCAGCGCGCGATGTCGCCGACGGTGCTGAACATGCTCGCCGCGCAGCCACCGATGCCCGTGCCGACCACGGGGCGCTCGTTCCAGGTGACGCCCTCGTCGAACGTCGAGTAGCCGTGGGCGAGAAAGGGGGCGTTCTCGCCTGAGGGATAGGCATCGGCGTCGTAGTGGGTGTCGTTCAGTCCGAGCGGGGTCAGCAGGGCATCCCGGGCGAACTCGGCGAACGGCTGGCCGGTGACGTTCTCGACGACCACCCCGAGCATCCAGAACCCGATGTTCGAATACTGGTACCCGTCACCCGGTACTCCCGCGAAGCGAAGCCCTTCGGCCACGATGGCGACGAAGTCATCGCGGCTGAGGGCGAGCTCGTCGTCGGCCCAGCCGTTGTCTTCGGGCAGGCCCGATGCGTTGCTGAGCAGCATCTCGAGGGTCACGGGCAGCGGCGCGCCGAACCGGTCGACGGGGTCGGCGAATTCGGGCAGATGGATGCCCACCCTGTCACTGAGGCTCAGCAGCCCCTGTTCTTCGAGTACCAGTATCGCCGCGGCCAGAAAGCTCTTCGACATCGACGCGATGCGGTACACCGTGTCGGCACCGGGCGCACGCCTATGCCCGTCTAGCTGGAACTCGCCCCGCCCGTGAGCGAACAGCACTCCCGAGCGGTCGAAGACCGCGTAGTTCACCGAAGGGGCGACCACGCTGCCGTCGTCGAACCACGTGGCGAGCCGACTCTGAACGGAACGGGGCAGCTCGCTCACGACACGCGGTCGATGATCACCACGGGAATGTCGCGGTCGGTCTTCACCTGGTACTCGGCGTAGTCGGGATAGATCTCGACCATCTTCTGCCACAGCGCCGGCTTCTCGTCGGCGGTCGCCGTGCGGGCGACACCGTGAAAACGTTCAGCCTTGACCTGCAGGTACACCTCGGGGTTCTCGACGAGATTGAGGTACCACACCGGATGCTTCGGAGCCCCACCGAGCGAGGCGACGATAATCTGGCGGCCGTCGTCTTCGCCATGGATGAGTGCCGTGCGGCGCCACACGCCCGATTTACGGCCCTTGGTGGTGAGCAGCAGCAGGGGAGCGCCGTTCGCGAAGACCGGCTTCTCGCCGTCGGTCGCGAGATATTCGACGATCTGTTCTCTCACCCACTCGGCGTCGTTGTCGAGGGGGTTCTCTGGGCTGG
Organism: Subtercola sp. RTI3; assembly: GCF_035018625.1. NCBI lineage: Bacteria > Bacillati > Actinomycetota > Actinomycetes > Micrococcales > Microbacteriaceae > Subtercola > Subtercola sp. RTI3. Next base: position 115,242 of record NZ_JASJXO010000001.1, read on the forward strand.
TGCCGGCTTCGTCTGTCATGACTCCAGCTTAAACAAAGAACCCCCCGGCGTTGCCGCCGAGGGGTTCTTCACTCAAAATATCTAATCCATGAAGCCCAACCGAGCTTCAAGAAGGATTAAAGCGAACGGATGTTCTCCGCCTGCGGGCCCTTCGGGCCCTGAGTCACGTCGAACTCCACGCGCTGGTTCTCGTCGAGCGACTTGTAGCCGTTCGAAGCGATAGCCGAGTAGTGCGCGAACACGTCGGGGCTGCCATCTTCGGGAGCGATGAAGCCGAAGCCTTTTTCAGCGTTAAACCATTTAACGGTACCAATTGCCATTTTAAAACTCCTCCAGGAGCGTTCTATTTAGCCCCGACTGCCGGGACCTGATAGCGCGGTGCCTGTCATCCATCATTCAAGCGCAATGGGCAACGGGGCTTGGCCGCGAGCGTTCAGAACTGCGAGGCACAGCAACTTCAGATAACACTGTACCCCAGCAATGGGCAAAAGAAGAACGGGACCCGGCATTCTCTGCCAGATCCCGTTCTTTTTTTCTGCTTTTGTTCTTTTCACTGTCTCAACCAGTGTGTCCGAAAGGGGACTTGAACCCCTACGCCCATAACAGGCACTAGCACCTCAAGCTAGCGCGTCTACCATTTCCGCCACCCGGACAGGTGTGAGCATCTCTGCACAACAAGGTAAGACGATAGCACGGAACCGAAGCCACCAAACGCACATGCCACGCTCGCGCTGCCGGTAGCGTGAAGGCATGACGTCGACGAGCGAAACTCCGCTAGACCGCACCGCCCACATCACCCGTGACCTGATTCGCTTCGACACCAGCAATTACGGCGATGGCAAGTCGAACGGCGAGACCATCGCGGCCGAATACGTTGAGGCAGAACTGCGGGCCCTCGGCCTCAGCCCGACCCTGTACGACGCGGCTCCCGGCCGCACGAGTGTGCTGGCGCGGGTCGAAGGCTCCAACCGTGACGCACCGGCCCTCGTCGTGCACGGCCACCTCGACGTGGTTCCCGCCATGGCCGACGACTGGTCGGTCGACCCGTTCGGTGGCGAGATCCGCGACGGGATGGTCTGGGGTCGAGGCGCCGTCGACATGAAGAACATGGATGCCATGATCCTCACCGCTCTCGGGGAGATCCTCGGCAGCGGCCGGCAGCCGGCGCGCGACCTCGTGGTGGCGTTCTTCGCCGACGAGGAGGCCGGGGGAGTGTTCGGGTCGCATTTCATGGTGCGCGAGCATCCAGACGTCTTCGAGGGCGCGACAGAGGCCATCAGCGAAGTGGGTGGGTACTCGATCGACCTCGGCGGGCAGCGCGCATACCTGGTGCAGACCGGCGAGAAAGCACTCATCTGGATCAAGCTCGTCGCCCGAGGCAGGGCCGGTCACGGTTCGCAGATCAACGACGAGAACGCCGTGACGCGCCTCGCCGGCGCTGTCGCCCGCATCGGCAGCCAGGAGTGGCCGGTCAAACTCACGAAGACCACCCGCCAGCTGCTCGACAGCGTGGCCGCCATTCTCGGCCACGATCCGAAGCAGGTGTCAGCCGAAGAGCTCGCCATCGCCACCGGAACAGCGTCGCGCTTCATCTCGGCGACGCTACGGGCGACCACGAATCCCACGCTGCTGAGCGGCGGCTACAAGGTCAACGTCATTCCCGATCGCGCAGAGGCGCTCGTCGACGTGCGCGTGCTGCCCGGCGACGAGGTCGAGGTGATGGCGCGCATCCGCGAACTGGCCGGGCCCTACGTCGACGTGGAGGTCATGCACCAAGATGTGGGCCTCGAGACCGACTTCACCGGGCCGCTCGTCGACCAGATGATCGCCAGCCTGCAGAAGCTCGATCCTGGCGCAGAAGTGCTGCCCTATCTGCTCTCGGCGGGCACCGACAACAAGGCGCTCAGCATGCTCGGAATCAAGGGTTACGGCTTCGCACCCCTGCAGCTGCCGCCTGATCTCGACTTTCCGGCGCTCTTCCACGGGGTTGACGAGAGGGTGCCGCTGAACGCACTAGTGTTTGGCACAGATGTTCTGACCGACCTTCTGCTGCGGTACTGAAAGAGAGCAATGCAACTTCTCCAAGCGATCATTCTGGGTCTCGTTCAAGGCTTGACAGAATTTCTGCCCATCTCCTCGAGCGCGCACGTGAAGATCGTGGGCGAGCTCATCGGAGCCGGCGGCGACCCGGGCGCGGCCTTCACCGCGATCATCCAGCTGGGCACAGAGGCAGCCGTTCTGGTGTTCTTCTGGCGCGACGTGGTGCGCATCGTGTCGCGATGGGTGAAAGCCCTCTTCGGTCGCATTCCCCGCAGTGATCCGGATGCCCGCATGGGCTGGCTCATCATCATCGGGTCTCTGCCCATCGTCATTCTCGGGCTCATCTTTCAGAACGCCATCGAAACGACGCTGCGTTCGCTGTGGATCGTCGCGGTCACCCTCATCGTCTTCGGAATCCTGCTCGGCATCGCCGACGCCGTGGGTGCCAAGAAGCGTCGCCTGAAAGACCTCACCTACCCGCACGGCGTCGTCTACGGGCTTGCCCAGGCACTCGCCCTCATTCCGGGCGTCTCCCGCTCGGGTGGCACCATCACCGCCGGGCTGTTCATGGGCTACGAACGCAAGGCCGCCGCGCGGTACTCGTTTCTGCTCGCCATGCCGGCCGTGTTCGGCAGCGGGCTCTTCCAGCTCTACAAATCGGTGAAAGACCCCTGCACCAGCGCGCTGGCCGGATGCACGCCGGAGATCTTCAACGGAGCCGAAACCGCCGTGGCCACCGTCGTGGCCTTCGTGGTGGGGCTCGTGGTCATTGCGTTCTTCATGAACTACATCTCCCGGCACAGCTTTCTGCCGTTCGTCGTCTACCGCGTGGCCCTCGGTATCGTGCTGATGGTGCTGCTCGCGACGAACACGATCGCGGCGTAGCGAGCTCGGCAGAGCACCCCGCGGTTCGGCCGCCCGCCGCCGGGCCGTTAGAGTTTGAGAGTGCATTCCTGGCGCTCACCCGACGTTCCAGCGCTACCGGGCCCCGGCCCCGTTCCGCGCCTCTTCAACCAAGCGACGGGTACGGTCGAACCCGCTCCCGGTACCGACGGCACCGCTGGACTGTACGTCTGCGGCATCACGCCGTACGACGCCACGCACCTCGGCCACGCGTCGACGTACCTCGCCTTCGACACGCTGAACCGCCTCTGGCGTGACGCCGGTCTCACCGTGAACTACGCACAGAACGTCACCGACATCGATGACCCTCTGCTTGAGCGCGCGGCGGCCACGGGCGTCGACTGGCGTGAACTCGCCGCCTCGCAGACCGATCTGTTCCGCGGCGACATGGTGGCGCTTCGCGTCATCGCACCGCAGCACTACATCGCCGTCACCGAGGTCATCGACGAGGTCTCCGACGCAGCAGCAGCCCTGCTCGCCCAGGGTTTCGCCTACACGGTCGAGACCCCCGATGCACAGACGCCGGGCGACAGCGACCTCTACTTCGATTCCCGCCGGGCCGACCAGGCAACGAGTTGGTTTCTTGGCCTCGAGAGCCGCTACGACCGAGACACGATGCTCAGCCTCTTCGCCGAGCGCGGGGGAGACCCCCTGCGCCCCGGCAAACGCGACCCCCTCGACCCGCTGCTCTGGCGAGCCGCCCGCGAGGGCGAGCCGTCGTGGCCGTCGCTGCTGGGTGCGGGGCGTCCGGGCTGGCACATCGAGTGTTCGGTGATCGCGCTGCAGCACGTGGGCACGTCGTTCGCCGTGCAGGGCGGTGGCAGCGACCTCATCTTTCCGCACCACGAGTTCAGTGCCGCGCACGCGACGGCGTTGACGGGGCAGCCGTTCGCGAGCATCCACGCCCATTCGGGCATGGTGGCCTACGAGGGCGAGAAGATGAGCAAGTCGCTCGGCAACCTCGTGCTCGTGTCGAAGTTGCGGGCGGCGGGGGTGGATGCCCGCGCCATTCGCCTCGCACTGCTGGCTCACCACTATCGCAGTGACTGGGAGTACACCGACGCCGACCTCGAAGTCGCCTCAGGGCGCCTGGCCCGCTACACGGCGTGGCTCGACGGATCGGGTGACGCCAGCACGGCCGACTCCGACGCGGCGGCCCTCGTCGAGCGCCTCCGCGAACGCCTTTCGAACGACCTCGACACACCTGGCGCCCTCGCCGAACTCGATGCCTGGTTCGACACTGCGACGGCCGTGCCCGACCTGGTGGTCGACGCGATCGACGCCCTGCTGGGCATCCGGCTCACCGCGCCGTAACGCAACTCAGTCGCGGGAGCGCCAGGGCTCTGCGGTGCCGCCGGCGGGCCCATCGCCGCCGCGCTTGCGGAGGTAGCGCTCGAACTCCTGTGCGATGGCCTCGCCGCTCGCCTCTGGCGAATCGACGGTGTCGCGCGCCTGCTCGAGCTGCTGGATATAGCCGGCCATCTCTTCGTCTTCGCCGGCGAGGGCGTCGATGCCCGTCTCCCAGGCCGACGCCTCGTCGACCAGGTCGCCGCGCGGGATGGTCACGTTGATGAGTTCTTCGAGCCGGTCGATGAGGGCGAGGGTAGCCTTGGGCGACGGGGCGTTGTGCACGTAGTGCGGAACCGATGCCCACACGGTGACCGTCGGGATGCCGAGAGTCTCGGCGGCCTCGCCGATCACACTGAGGATGCCCACTGGCCCCTCGTATGTGCTGCGCTCGAGGTCGAGCTCGGTGCGAACGGCAGCGTTCTCGCTGGTCGAGAAGACACTGATGGGCCGGGTGTGCGGCACGTCAGCGAGCATGGCACCGAGAAAGACGATTCCGGTGACACCCGCGTCGACCGCGACCTGCATCACTTCGGTGGTGAACCGGCGCCAGTTGCGCGAGGGCTCTGTGCCGATCAGCAGGTACACGTTGCCGGTGTTGCCGCTCGACACGTCGAGGCCTGCATCGGCGGCGAGGTTCTCGTCACCCTCGTCTGCATCGGCAGGCCCGTACACCTCGGCCGTCGGCCACACCAGGATGCGTTGGCCGTCGTCGTCGAAACCCGCGGTCGGCCGGTTGAACTGGTAGTCGAAGAAGTCTTCGGAGTCGACCTCGGCGATGAGTGAGACGTCGAGCTGTTCTTTGAGCACGCGAACGGCCCCGGTAGCCGCCTCGCCCGCATCGTTCCAGCCCTCGAAGGCGACGACCATCAGTCGACCGCTCAGGAATTCTTTGGAGTCTGCCACCGTGTGAAGAACCTCTGACTTTGAGCCCGGCGAAACGGTTCCACCGGGGATCCCTCAAGGATAGGCCGTCAGGCTCCCGGCGCGGGTGGGAGTGCCCTGTAGGCTGGCTTGCCGTGACTGAACTGTATCCCGCCGCCGTTCTGTGGGACATGGACGGCACCCTCGTCGACACCGAGCCCTACTGGATGAGCGCGCAGAGCGACCTCATCGAATCGTACGGCGGCACCTGGAGCCATGACGAAGCCCTGCAGCTCGTCGGCTCCGGGCTCGGGCGCACCGCCCAGACCATGCAGGCGAAGGGCGTGACCCTCTCCGAAGACGCCGTGATCTCGCTGCTGACCGACCGCGTGATGGAGCAGATCACCGTGAGCGTGCCGTGGCGCCCGGGAGCCAGGGAGCTGCTGTCGGCCATCCGTGAGGCGGGCATCCCCACCGCCCTCGTCACCATGTCGATCGGCCGCATGGCCGAGCACGTGCGCTCGTTCATCGGGTTCGATGCGTTCGATCTGGTCGTCTCCGGTGAGAGCGTCACCCACGCGAAGCCACACCCCGAGGCCTACCTCATGGCCGCGGCCGCCCTCGGTGTCGACCCGATCGACTGCGTGGGAATCGAGGACTCCATCGCCGGTGTCACCTCGTCGGCCGCTGCCGGCATAACGACGATCGGCGTACCGCACTACCTCTCACTCGACACCAGCCCCGCCCACGTTCTCTGGCCCACCCTCGTCGGTCGCACGGTGGCCGACCTAGCAGAGGCGCACTCCCTGCAGCGCGCAGGCGACCGGATGCCCGCTGCACCCCTCACCGAAAGCCCCCACTCATGACAGCCCAGCTCAGCGGAGCCTTCCGTGCCGGTGACCGCGTTCAGCTCACCGGCCCCAAGGGCAAGCTCAACAGCATCACCCTCACCGTAGGAGCCACCTTCCACAGCCACCGCGGCTGGATCAACCACGACGACCTCATCGGCCTGCCCGATGGGTCTGTCGTCGAGAACTCGAGCGGTGTCGAGCATCTCGCCCTTCGCCCTCTGCTCACCGACTTCGTCATGTCGATGCCGCGGGGCGCCGCCATCATCTACCCGAAAGACGCCGCGCAGATCCTCGCCCAGGCCGATGTGTTCCCGGGCGCAACCGTGGTCGAGGCCGGTGTCGGCTCCGGAGCCCTCTCGCTCTGGTTGCTGCGCGCGCTCGGCCCCACCGGCCGGCTGTCGTCGTTCGAACGTCGCGACGAGTTCGCAGACATCGCCCGTGAGAATGTCGCCGCGTTCATGGGTTACGACCCCACCAACTGGAGCGTCACCGTCGGCGACCTCACCGACGCTCTGCCCGAGACCCACGAGCCCGCCACCGTCGACCGCGTCATTCTCGACATGCTGGCTCCCTGGGAGTGCATCGAGGTGGCCGCCGCCGCCCTCAAGCCGGGCGGTGTGGTGCTCTGCTACGTGGCCACCGTCACCCAGCTCTCGCGCGTGACTGAGACCATCCGCAGCACGGGCCTCTTCACAAACCCAGACCCCAGCGAGACCATGGTTCGCACCTGGCACGTCGAGGGCCTCGCCGTTCGCCCCGATCACCGGATGATCGGCCACACCGGCTTTCTCGTCACCGCCCGCAGGCTCGCCCCCGGCTCGGTTCTGCCCGAGTTGAAGCGCCGTGCCTCGAAATCCGATTATGACGACGCCGACGTCGAGGCGTGGACCCCCGGGGCCCTCGGCGAACGCGGCATCAGCCCGAAGAGCCTCCGCAAGCGCGTTCGCGAGGCGAGTGCCAGTGGTAACGCGGCCCGCGACCGTGAGGCGGCCGACCCCGCCGACTCGGTCGAAACAGACAAGTTAGAATAGGCGCGCTCCACTCGTGAGCCGAATACCCCGAAGTGAAATGAGGATCCGTGCGTAAGTCCGTCGCGCTCATCGTGGCCGCTGGCCTGCTTGCCACCCTTGCCGGGTGCAGCTCGTCTGGCAGCTCCGCCTCCGGATGCACACCCCAGCTCTCGGCGGGTGACGCGTCGAACACCATCGCCGCCGCCGGCGCCTTCGGCACGGCCCCCACGGTCACCGTGAACACTCCGCTGCACACCGCAGACAGCCAGTCGACCACGCTCATCACGGGTACGGGCCCGCGTGTCGAGACGGGTGACTACCTGCTGGGTGAGTACACCTTCGTCGACGGAGCCACCGGTGCCGTCGTTCAGAAGTCGGCGTACAACGGCTCCGACTCGGCCGGGTTCGTCGTGGGCAAGCTCGACACCCTTCCCGGTCTCGATTCCGCTGTGGTCTGCGCGACACAGGGCTCGCGCCTTGCCGTCGCCATGGCGCCCATTCAGAGCACGACCTCCGCCACCCCGTCGACCGACTCGATCGTCGCCGTCTTCGACATCACCACGGTCTTCCCGAGCCGCGCCGACGGCGCGGTACAGCCCGCACAGGCCGGCTTCCCGAGCGTGGCCCTCGGCCCCGACGGTCGCCCCGGAATCACCATTCCCTCGGGTTCGCTGCCCACCAGCCAGCAGGTCGCCGTTCTCAAGAAGGGCAGTGGGCAGACCGTGGCCGAGGGCGACCATGTCGTGTTCAAGTACACCGCCGTCGTGTGGGCCGACAAGTCTGTCGCCAAGACCACGTGGGATGACGGCGTTCCGGCCGCCGCCACTGCCTCATCGAGCGCACCCCTGGCAACCAACATCGTGCCGGCACTCGTGGGCCAGACCGTGGGTTCGCAGTACATCGCGGTCGTGCCGCCGAGCGCCGGCTACGGCGACACGGCATCGACCACTCCCGTCATCCCGGCGAATTCGACTCTCGTGTACGTGGTCGATGTGCTGGGCATCCTGCCTGCCGCAGCCGCTCAGTAGCGGGCACAGCCTAAAATGGCAGAGTGACCGACAGCCAGGGGGCCGCTCCCGTTCCCGTTGAAGAGCGGCTCTTCAGCCTTGTGCTCGCGCTGCTCGCAAGCGAAGCCGGGCTGACGAAGAACGAGATTCTGTCGACCGTGCAGGGCTATCGCCAGCGTTACGCCTTCGCAGGCGACAATGCGAGCCTCGAGCGGCAGTTCGAGCGTGACAAAGACGACATTCGAGAACTCGGCGTGCCGCTCGAGACCATCGAGCCGCTCGATGAGCCGGGCAGCAATCACCACCTGCGCTACCGCATTCCCAAGGGCGCGTACGACCTGCCCGCCGACATCTCGTTCTCGCCCGAAGAGATAGCGCTGTTGAACCTGGCCGCCATGGCCTGGCGCGAGGGCTCTCTTTCGCGCGAGTCGCGCCACGCCCTCCTGAAGTTGCAGTCACTCGGCGTGGAGTCGGTCGAACCCGTTCTCGGCTACGCGCCCCGCATCAGAACCCGCGATGCCGCGTTCGATCCGCTCACCGATGCCCTGGCGCGACGCGTACTGGTGCGCTTCGCGTACCTGAAGCCCGGCGACCTGTCGCCTCGGGAACGAACGCTGGCACCGCTCGCCCTCGTGCAGCACCAGGGGAGATGGCACGTGACCGGCATCGACCAGGGCGTGGGCGAATCGCGTACCTTTCTCCTCTCGCGCATCGTGGGGCCGGTCACACGCACGCGCACCGGGTTCGTCAGCGACCAGACCGACGCAGCCGAACAGGCCCTCGCAGACCTCGACCTCATCTGGGCCGCCAATACGGCCATCGTGCGCGCGCAGGCCGACTCCGACGCCGAGACGAGGCTGCTGAAGCGCCGGGGCAGCGAACGGGGCGAGGGCGGCGAGCTCACGCTTCACTTCACTGACCTGCACCTGCTCGCCGACGACCTGGCCGGGTTCGGCCCCGAGGTGTACGTGGTGGCTCCGCCCGAGCTGCGGGCCGCGGTGCGACGACGACTCGAACTGACCGTGGCCACGCACGCGCAGCCGGCGAACGAGGCTCGCCGCTCGGGCGCCGACGAGACGAATGACAAGAGGGGAGCATCCGGTGCAGAAGAAACCGTCTGACCCCAATTCGTTCGTACTCGCGCAAGACAAGTTGGCCTTTCTGCTGGCGCTCGTGCCCTACCTTCTCGACCGCGACCGCGTTTCGGTCACCGAGGCAGCGGCGCACTTCGAGGTCTCGCCCGAGCAGGTGCGGGAAGCCGTGCGGCTGATTGCGGTGTCGGGCGTACCCGGCGAGACGACCCAGTACCAGCACGGTGACCTGTTCGACATCGCGTGGGACGACTTCGAAGACAGCGACGAGATTCAGATCACCCACCGGGTGGCGCTCGACGACTCGCCGCGGTTCTCGGCGCGGGAGGCCGCCGCCCTGCTCGCCGGGCTGCAGTACCTGCAGGCGCTGCCCGAGACGCTCGACAGCGCGGTGCACGCCTCGCTGATGGCGAAGCTGGCCCGCGGCGCGTCGGAGGCCCCCAGCCAGGTGTCGGTTGCGCGCTCGGAGGCGAGCGAGAGCCTCGTCACCATTCGCCGGGCCGTCGAAGCCGGTACGCAGGTCGAATTCGACTACGTGAGCTCGCGGGGCGACCGCGAACACCGTATCGTCGACCCGCTGCGCATCGATTCGAACAACGATGACTGGTACCTGCGCGGCTGGGATCACGGGCGCCAGGCCATCAGAACTTTTCGCCTCGACCGCATGGCCCAGCCGACCGTCACCGACACAGCCAACACCTACCGGCCGGGCGACCTGGCGCTGCCCGACACCCTGTTCGACGGCTCGGGCGACACGCAGGGCGTCGTGCTCGAGGTGAATCCGGCCGCGATCAGCCTGTTGGGGGAATACCTTGCCGAGGGCGAGCTGCCCGTGATCGACGGCGCCGTACTGCGGGTCACCGTGCGGGTTGCGCACATCCACGGTCTGAAACGGTTGGTCGCAAGTCTGCCCGGCGTCGTGCGCGTGGTGGCGCCCGCCTCGGCTCGTGACGCGGTCCGCACCTGGGCGGCAGCGGCACTCGACCCGTATGACGCTGACGAACAGGGCCGGGGCGGTAGTCTTCTCTGATGCAGTGGTGGGCGTGGGTGATCATCTGGGCGGGCCTCGGGCTCTGCCTCGTCGGCATGCTCGCGTTCTTCGCAGTACGCCTGTTTCGAAAGGCCATGCGAACCCTGGGCGAACTGACCGACCTCGGCGAGAAGGTTGCGAACATCTCCGCCACTGTCACCGAGCTGGAGCTTTCGGTCAGCGACAACGCTATTCTGTTGGGATACCCCGTGATGTCGCGTCGGCGCGAGGTAGTGAAGCGTCGCCGAGACGACAGAAAGCAACTTCGCAGGGAGAAAACGCTCGAGCGGGGTAAACTGCTCGTACGAACCGATTTTAGACAAAGGACGTGGCCTCATGCTCGGTAACCTTCAGGGATGGCACCTGATTGTCATTCTCGCCATTGTTCTGCTTCTTTTCGGCGCACCGAAGCTTCCGGGCCTCGCTCGCAGCGTGGGCCAGTCGATGCGCATCTTCAAGTCTGAAGTCAAGACCATGAAGACCGACGACCCCAAGAGTGCCGACGCCGAGACGGCTTCGAGCGTGGCAGACCCCGCACCGCTCGCGACTCCGGTCGAGGTTCGTGCGTCTGACATCCACGCTTCAGAAGCCAACCCAAAGTCCTAGCCTCCGGTGGCTATCGAGCCTAAAACCAAGCCGCCGAAGAAGAAGAGTGCGAGCCGCGACGGCAGAATGTCGCTCGGCGAGCACCTCGTCGAATTTCGCAAGCGTATTTTTCGAGCGGTGCTCGGCATCCTCATCGGCGGTGTGGTCGGGTGGCTGCTCTCCGACCAGATTCTGGTCGCTCTGAGTGCACCCGTCAGCGCCATCACCAACTCTCAGGGGCGCACGGCGTCTCTGAACTTCACCGACATCTCCGAAGCGTTCGACCTGCGCCTGCAGATTGCCATCACGGTCGGTGTCGTCATCTCCTCGCCGATCTGGCTCTACCAGATCTGGGCGTTCCTGGTTCCCGGCCTCACCCGCCGGGAGAAGCAGTACGCGGTCGGCTTCGTGCTCACCGCTGTACCCCTCTTTCTCGCGGGCTGCGCGGCTGGCTGGTACGTGCTGCCGCACATGGTCGCCCTTCTCACGGCGTTCGCGCCCAGCGACACGACCGCCATCATCAGCGCACAGACCTACTACTCGTTCGTTTTGAAGCTCGTGATAGCCATCGGTATCGCGTTCGTGCTGCCGGTACTGCTGGTACTGCTGAACTTCGCCGGCATTCTGAGTTCCAAGTCGATTCTGAAGTCGTGGCGCATCGCCATTCTCGTGATCATTCTCTTCACGGCCATCGCCACCCCCGCTGCTGACGTCTTCTCGATGTTCCTGCTCGCGATCCCGATGATCGTGCTGTTCTACAGCGCGGCCTTCATCGCCTGGCTCCACGATCGTCGCAAAGCAAAGAAGCAGGAGAAGTTCGACTCCGAACTGGTTGTGCCGTAATGGTCACCCCGCCGCCCGTCGGCGCCGCGAGTCTGTCGGCTGCCGAGCGGTACGCCCTCAGCAAGACACGCAGTGCGAACCCCGTGGTCGATGAGTTTCGGCAGGGGCTGAAGTTCGATCTCGACCCGTTTCAGATCGAAGCCTGCCGACTCGTCGAAGCCGGGAACAGTGTTCTGGTCGCCGCCCCCACGGGCGCCGGCAAGACCATTGTGGCCGAGTTCGCCGTCTTCATGGCCATGCAGCAGCGTTCGGCCAAGGTGTTCTACACCGCACCCATCAAGGCGCTCAGCAACCAGAAGTTTCAGGAGTTCGTGGCCGAGTACGGCCCCGACGAGGTGGGCCTGCTGACCGGTGACACCAATGTGAACCCGACCGCGCGCATCGTGGTCATGACGACCGAAGTGCTGCGCAACATGCTCTACGCCGAGTCTGACCTGCTCGCGAACCTCGCGTTCGTCGTGATGGACGAGGTGCACTACCTCGCAGACCGGTTCAGGGGCGCGGTGTGGGAAGAGGTGATCATCCACCTGCCCACCTCAGTGAGACTGGTCTCGCTGAGCGCAACGGTCTCGAACGCAGAAGAGTTCGGCGACTGGCTGCAGGCGGTTCGTGGTGACACCGAGGTCATCGTCTCTGAGGAGCGACCCGTACCCCTCGATCAGCACATGCTCGTGCGCCACAAGCTGCTCGACCTCTTCGATGCGACCGGCCAGGCCGCAAGCAGCCGGGTGAACCCCGAGCTGATGCGCATTGCGCGATCGACCGGTGCGCCCCAGACGCGCGGCAGGGGCGACCGTCGTGGTCGTGATGCCAATACGAAGCACCGCCCGCACCACACCCAGGCACCCCGCATGGACAGGGGCGAGGTGGCAGCCCTGCTCGACGAGCACAACCTGCTGCCGGCCATCTTCTTCATCTTCAGCCGGGTGGGCTGCGACCAGGCCGTGAAGCAGGTACTGCGGGCCGGGGTTCGTCTCACCACGACCGAAGAGCGCGAGGAGATTCGCTACATCGTCGACCAGCGCTGTCGCACCCTGCTCGATGAAGACCTCGCCGTGCTGGGCTACTGGGAGTGGCTCGACGGTCTCGAGCGCGGTGTCGCGGCCCACCACGCCGGGCTGTTGCCGGCGTTCAAAGAGGTTGTCGAAGAACTCTTTCAGAAGAAGCTCGTGCGCGTCGTCTTCGCCACCGAGACGCTTGCCCTCGGAATCAACATGCCAGCCCGCACCGTGGTGCTCGAGAGCCTCGAGAAGTTCAACGGCGAGGCCCGGGTGCCCATCACGCCGGGGGAGTACACCCAGCTCACCGGGCGGGCGGGGCGACGAGGTATCGACGTCGAAGGTCACTCGGTCATCCAGTGGCGCGATGGTGTCGACCCTCAGGCCGTGGCCTCTCTCGCCTCCCGCCGCACGTACCCGCTGAACTCGAGCTTTCGGCCCACGTACAACATGGCGGTCAACCTCATCGACCAGTTCGGCCGCTCGCGCACGCGCGACTCGCTCGAGCTGTCGTTCGCACAGTTTCAGGCCGACCGGGCCGTCGTCGACCTCGCCCGCAAGGTGCGCCAGCAAGAAGAGACCCTCGCGGGCTACGAGAAGGCCATGACCTGCCACCTCGGCGACTTCACCGAGTATGCGGCCCTTCGCCGCGATCTCAGCGATGTCGAACGCTCGGGCGCCGGCCGTGCTGACTCGCAGAGCCGCGCCGAGCGCGACAGCCGCCAGAAGAAGATCACCGATCTGCGCCGCCAGATGAAGGCGCACCCGGTGTCGAACTGCCCCGACCGCGAGAACCACGCCCGCTGGGCTGAGCGCTGGTATCGGTTGAAGCGCGAGACCGACCAGCTGGTCGCACAGATCAACACCCGCACAGGCGCCATCGCGAAGGTGTTCGACCGCATCAGCGAGGTACTGCTGCAACTCGAATACCTGCAGCAGGATGACCAGGGCGAACTCGCTCTCACCCCCACCGGCAAGACTCTCAAGCGCATCTACGGAGAGCGTGACCTGCTGGTGGCGGAGTGCATCCGGCGCGGTGTCTGGGCAAGCCTTGACCCGGCCGGGCTGGCCGCCATGGCCTGCGCACTGGTCTACGAACCTCGGCGCGATGAGAGCGACATGCCCGAGCGTTTTCTGCCGCGCGGGCCGTTCAGGGGAGCGCTGGAGAAGACGCAGGAGCTCTGGAGCGACCTCCAAGAACTCGAGACACGGCACAGACTGCCCGGCACCTCGCCCATCTCGGTGGGGCTCTCGAAGCCGATGCACGAGTGGGCGCGGGGCGCGAGCCTTGACACCGTTCTCTACGACGCCGATCTCGCGGCCGGCGACTTCGTGCGCTGGACCAAGCAGACCATCGACCTGCTCGACCAGCTGCAGAACCTCTCTGATGTGAAGGTCGCGACGACAGCGCGCCTGGCACTCGATCTCGTCAAGCGCGGCATCGTCGCGTACTCGTCAGTAGCGTAAGGCACTCCGGATGACCGCTTCACTGCTCAATCGACCCACGAACCCGGGGGCACCCGCGCCCCGCGCACGCCTGGCCGCGGCCCTCGCCGAGCCGGTGCGCCCACTGTTTCCGCTCTGGCTCGCGTGCCTGACCGCCCTCGGCGCCGGAATCGCACTGAAGAGCGGTTTTCCCGGCCAAGACGTGTGGCCGTTGACCCTTCTGGGTGTCGCACTCATGCTCATCAGCCTCATCGGTCGCACCTGGAGGAGCGCGGTTCTCGTGGGGCTCGTCGGCGGACTGACATTCTGGTGCGCCCACATCTCGTGGCTGACGCTCTACCTCGGCCCGGTTCCGTGGCTGGCGCTGGCCATCGTCGAGGGTGTCTTCTTCGCCATCGGCGCCGTCGCCATCGCCGTCGTCTACCGGTACGCCGACGCCATCTGGCCGACCCGGCTGGGGCGCCTCGGTGTGCTGCCCGTGGTCATCTCGGGGTTGTGGGTGGCGCGAGAGGCCATCACCGCCGTTGCCCCCGAGGGCGGCTTCTCGTGGGGCCGCGTGGCGTTCTCGCAGTCGACGAGCCCGTTCGCGTCACTCGTCGCGTGGGTGGGCATCTCAGGTCTGAGCTTTCTGCTGGTCTGGCTGGTCGCCTTTGTCATCCAGCTGGTGCGCGAAGGGCGCGCCGCCGTAGTGGGCCGCGCGACACTAGCCGTCGCCGCCGCCGCCCTGTTGCTCGTCATACCCGCGTGGGCCGCGCCCACGTCGGGAACGACGCGCATCGCGGCGGTTCAGGGCAACACCAAGTCGGGCCTACTCGACCGGGTCGTGCAGGGCGACAACCTGAACGCTCATATCACCGAGACCCTCAAGCTCGAGGGCCAGCAGGTCGACATGGTGGTGTGGCCCGAGAACGCCAGCGACATCGACCCAGAAGCGTCTCCCGTTGCGGCCGAAGACCTCGACTTCATCAGCTCGATCATGAAGGCCCCGCTCGTGGTGGGAACCATCGCCGAGCGCGATGGAAAGTACTACAACACGTCACTGCTGTGGGAGAACGGCTCGGTCGCCGACTACTACGACAAGCGGCATCCGGTGCCCTTCGCCGAGTACATGCCCGCACGGCCCCTGTTCTACGCTCTCGCGCCCGCCCTGGTGAGCATGGTCACGCGCGACTACACCCCGGGCACGACCAGCACGGTCATGAACGTGAACGGGGTGCCAGCGGGTATCTCCATCTGCTTCGACATCACCGACGACCAGGCCGTGCAGTCGATGGTCGACGAGGGCGCGCAGGTCATACTCGCGCAGACGAACAATGCCGACTTCGGCCAGACCGATGAGAACCTGCAGCAGCTCGCCATCGCGCGCCTGCGGGCCATCGAGACGGGCCGCAGCGTGGTGAACATCTCGACCGTGGGCCACAGCGCGATCATCGCTCCCGACGGTTCGACCATCGATTCGCTGACACCCTACGAACCGGGCGCCATGGTCGACAACGTTCCGCTCTCGACCACCGTGACCCCGGCCAGCCTGTTCGGAAAAGGCGTCGAGCTGCTGGTGTCGGGCCTCGGCGTGGCCGGGCTCGTCTTCGCCCTCGTCGCGGCAGCGCGACGGCGCCGACGCGCGCGCTGAGCACTGCTGCACAACCGTACAGCCGCACTGCTCAGCAGACGACTGCCGTTAAAGAACAAGCGCGCCCCCCATAGCTGCGATCTATGAGAGGCGCGTAAGTCAGGTACGGGGCCGCTACGCTCCGATTTTCTGCTGGCCGCGACGGGCCCGCAGATAGTCGAGTCGCTCTTGAAGAAGATCTTCAAGCTCGGCCCGGGTTCGACGTTCGAGAAGCATGTCCCAGTGCGACCGAGGAACTTTGGCCTCAGCGCGGTCGAGAACGACGACGTCAGAACCGATCATCAAGATCGCCTCGTTGCTGTCGAACTTGCATTCCCAGGTGTCAGGTGCCTCGGCGTCAGCCGAGAACACCATTTCGGTCTCTTTGCCACAGGTGCTGCAAAGATATGTGTGTGTCATGCGCGGGGAGAATACGACTCCCTCTTCACTCTGGAGGCTTTGGCCCCCGAGTCTCATTCCGCGCAAGCTGCGATCTGCCATTGTGTGGTCTCCTCCCGCTTCGCTTACCTCTGTATAAACCCCGGGGCTGGGAGCTACATTCGCCCTCTGAGCTATTAACAGAACACTCCCAGATAGGTTCTCGGGGTATTAGGCCTTGACTTCACAGCCGTCGTTCTACCGCAAGTCGAAGTGCGATGTCGGCGCGATCGGTCACCAGTCCGTCGACACCGAGTTCGAGCAGCGAGGTCATCACGGCCGGGTCGTTGATGGTCCAGACGTGCATCTCGACGCCGGCGGCATGAATCGACGCAATGACCCTCGGCGCTGTGACGGTCAGCCCGAGCGCCTTCTGCGGCACCTGCACAGCATCGACGCCCCGCAGCACAAAGCGCACGACCGGTCGGAGCCCCAGCATGGCGGCGATCAGAGCGGTGGCGAAAAGACGCGCCGAGGCGGAGGTCGCCACGCCCGGCAGCTGCCGCACGGCGGCCCTTCGCCGTTTCTCTGAGAACGAGGTCAGCAGCACTCGGTCGACGGCACCGGCCCGCCGGATGGCTTCGACCGTGGGTGTCACGGCGTCGGCGGCCTTCAGATCGATGTTGAAACGAGTGCCGGGAAACGCCTGCAGGACATCCTGAAGCCGGGAGAAACCGCGCCCGGCGCCGAGGTCGAGCGCTTCGAGCGACGCGAAGGGCGAACCGGCGATGGTGTCGGTGCTGCCGAGCAGGCGGCCGAGGCTCGGGTCGTGCGCCACAACGGCGACACCGTCGAGCGAGGCGTGAACGTCGAGTTCGACGTACACCGCCCCGGCCTCGACAGCGGCCCGAAACGAGTCGAGCGTGTTCTCGGGAAAATCGAGCGCAAGGCCCCGGTGCGCGAAGATACGGGGCCGCTCGGGGGCGAAGAACGCCCCCGGCTGCCTACTCGTCGCTGGTCTTGTTCGAACTGCGGTCACCGAAGGCCTGACCTATGCCTTTCAGCGCCTCTGTCAGCTCGCTCGGAATGACCCAGAGCTTGTTGGCGCTGCCCTCGGCCAGCTTCGGCAGGGTCTGCAGATACTGGTAGGCGAGCAGCAGCTGGTCGGGCTTGCCACGGTGGATGGCCTCGAACACGGTGGTGATGGCCTGCGCCTCACCCTCGGCGCGGAGAACTGCCGCCTTCGCGTCACCCTCGGCTGAGAGGATGGCCGACTGGCGGTGACCCTCGGCCGACAGGATGGCCGACTGCTTGGTGCCCTCGGCGGTGAGAATCACGGCGCGGCGCTCCCGCTCGGCGCGCATCTGCTTCTCCATCGAGTCTTGAATCGACAGGGGCGGGTCGATGGCCTTGAGCTCGACCCGGCCGACCCGGATGCCCCACTTGCCGGTCGCTTCATCGAGCACGATGCGCAGTTTGCTGTTGATCTCGTCGCGGCTGGTGAGAGCCTGCTCGAGGTTCAACCCGCCGACCACGTTACGGAGGGTGGTGGTCGCGAGCTGTTCGACGGCCCCGAGGTAGTTGGCGATCTCGTAGGTGGCCGCCCGGGCATCCGTCACCTGGAAGAAGACGACGGTGTCGATGGAGACCACCAGGTTGTCTTCGGTGATGACGGGCTGCGGGGGGAACGAGACGACCTGCTCGCGCAGGTCGATGAGCGGGCGCAACCGGTCGATGAACGGAACCAGCAGGTTCAGGCCGGGCATGAGGGTCTTGTGGTACTTGCCGAGCCGCTCGACGACCCCAGCATTGGCCTGCGGAATGATGCGAATGGCCTTGGCGAGGGTGACGATGACGAATATGACAATGATCACCACCACGATGATGGCGACGACGGAGCCGATGTCGGAATTGCTCACAGTTGCACTTTCTCTTCGGGAGCGACCAGTGCGGTCGCCCCATCGATTGCTTTCACGTAGACGAGCGAGCCGGGCAGCAGTTCGAGGGCACTGGCGTTCGGGAAGACCCGTGCGGTCCAGGTGTCGCCGTTGCTCAGTTTGACACTGCCCGATTCGGTGGTGACGGCCGCGAGAACGCGGGCCTCGAGACCCAGCAGCGCTTCGACGTTGCTCTTGGTCGGGTCGCTGCCGTGCCGGAGGCGCCGCAGCAGCGGGGGCCGGATGCTGAAGATCAGCAGCAGCGCTATGACGCCGGCAATGGGGATCTGCAACAGAAACGGGGCACCCAGGAAGTGCGAGACGAGGCCGCCGATGCTGCCGATGGCCAGCATGAGAAAGATGAGGTCGAGCGTGAGTGTTTCGACGACGAGAAAGATGAGGATGAGCGCCAGCCAGATCACCCATGCGTACGAGGCCATGAATTCGGCCATCACGTGCTCCTTTGCTTGTCGATCTTCATACGAAACTACCAGTTGGCCCCCGGCGGATACGAAGTTCACAGCCACTGCCTTGGTAGTCTCGATGCGGTGCACGCGCGTGACGCACCACTGTTTACAATTCACTCGATTCAAGGAGCACGACGTGTCAAACCCTCTCTCCCCCCAGTCGCTCGAGGGCAAACGGGTTCTCGTCACCGGCTCGTCGCGTGGTGTCGGCGCCGACACCGTGGCGTACTTCGCAGAGGCCGGCGCGAGCGTTGTCATCAACTTCCGAAACAAAGAGGCGCGGGCCGTGAAGCTCGCCGACACGCTGCGGGCCGGGGGAGCGAAGGCCATCACGGTGGGGGCCGACCTGACCGACGCCGGGTCGGTTGCCGTGCTGTTCGAGACGATCCGCCGCGAGCTCGGCGGGCTCGACGTACTCGTACTGAACGCCTCGGGCGGAATGGAGAGCGGTATGGCTGCCGACTACGCCCTCACGCTCAACCGTGACGCGCAGGTCGACCTGCTGACCGCTGCTCTGCCGCTCATGCAGCCGGGCTCCCGCGTGGTGTTCGTGACGAGCCACCAGGCGCACTTCATCCGCACCACCGAGACGATGCCCGAGTACGAGCCCGTCGCCCTCAGCAAGCGTGCCGGCGAAGATGCCCTTCGCGACATGATTCCCCGGCTCGACGAAGCGGGCATCTCGTTCGTCGTGGTCTCGGGCGACATGATCGAGGGCACGATCACGGCAACCTTGCTCGAGCGTGCGAACCCCGGCGCCATCAGTGCACGCAAGGAGTCGGCGGGTCGGCTGTACAACGTGGCCGAATTCGCTGCGGAGGTGGCTTCGGCCGCCGTCGACCCCATCCCCGAAGACCACACGCGTTACGTGGGCGACACCAGTGACTTCGCCCGCGCCTGACGCCGAGCCGGGGCACGGGGCTGGTCACTACGACTTCACCAAGTCGCGGGTGCTCGTCTTCGACGCCGACGACCGCGTACTGCTGTTTCTGACGAAGCCGCCGGTCGACACCAACCCCATCCGTTGGGTGACTCCGGGCGGGCACGTCGAGCCGGGCGAGACGCATCCCGAAGCCGCGGTGCGCGAACTCTTCGAGGAGACCGGCCTCGTGGTGAGCGAAGCCGAGCTGGGCGAGGCGATCTGGTCGCGCGAATTCAGCGACGAGCGTGCGCCCGGGGTCTTCAAGACGAACTACGAGCAGTGGTTCGTGGTTCGCACGAAGCAGTTCACTCCGTCGAGCACGAACTGGACCCCGGAGGAGCACGTCGACATGGTGGCGAGCCGCTGGTTCTCGGCCGCAGAACTCGACGCTCTGGCCGAGGTCGGCGAGCCGTATGAGCCCGACGAACTGCCGGAGATCATCCGGGCAGAGGTGCAGTCGTAGTCTGGATGCCCGGGGCGACATTCGCTGATTTATACTCAGCTTCGTACTAGAGTTGGCGGGTCAGAACTCGTACCGAGGCCGAGAGGAGGCCGCGCATGGGCACCCTTCCCCCGAAACCGCCGACCGAGTAGGCGACCGTCGCCGGGCGCCGGCACCTGCCGGGCGTCGGGTATCTGCCGGGCGTCGGGTATCTGCCAGGCATTGTCAGGCCGCCGGCCACGGCTCGCCGGCGTGGGCGCGAAAGTGTTCCTCGTCGGGTGGGGGAGAGTCGCTGGCGGTGGCATCAGTCACCACGGGTGCATTGCCGATGAAGCGATGTGCCTCGTCGCCGATGAGCACCCGCGGCGGCGGCGTTTCAGCCGAGAGAGATCCGGTCGAGACCGCGAAGCCGAGCGGGCTGTCACTCGCGAAGAGCACGACGTTGCCGATCTCGGTGTTCGACGTCATATCGTGGCGTACAACCACCGCGACATTTGTGAACAGCGCGGCGAGCGTCGCCGCCTGGCCGCGGGAGTCCACGAAGCCGGGCCCGTCGAGGAGGTTGACGGCCAGAAGTGCGCCCGGGGCCATACGTCGGGTGACGAGGGCGTAGAACTCGAGGCTGGCCACCCGCGCCGAGATGACGGCCCCAGCCCACAGATCGACGACGGTGACGTCGGCGCAGACATCAACATCGAGGTCGGCCCGCGCGGCGAGGTCGCGGGCATCTCCGTAGAGCAGACAGATGTCGTGGCCCGCCGGCAGCGGTAGCACCGCGAGCATGGCCCGCGACAATTCTTCGTCGCGCTCGACGACCCATTGCACCGAGCCGGGCCTGGTCGCCGCGACATAGCGAGGCAGGGTCAGGGCGCCACCGCCCAGGTGCGCCACGCTGAGCGGCACACCCGGTGCCGCCCACGCGTCGATGGCTCGGGCGATGACGCGAACGTAGTCGAACTCCAGCACGGTGGGGTCGGTGAGCGACACCTGCGACTGCAGAACCCCGTCGACGGTGAGCAACCAGGTGCCGGTTGCGGCGTCGACGAGGGTCAGTTCGGTTGGGGGCTGGGCGGGCATCCACCCAGCCTACAAAGTCAACGTGAGGTTTTGGCGACTTTCACGGGGCGGCCGAGAGTGAACGCCGACATGCCCTGAAAGACGCCCAGGATGATGAGCGTGTACGCAGCGAAGACGGTGAGTACGGCGAGCGACCACAGCGGCACGAAGATGAACACAATGCCGGCGATGAGCGACAGCACGCCGCTCAGGGTGCCGAACCAGCGCGACGAGTCGTTGACGGTCTGGGTGAGGGCGATGATGCCCTCGGTGATCCACGAGATACCGATGAGCAGCGCGAGCACAACCAGAGACGAGAGCGGGTTCTTCAGCGCGAAGACACCGGCCACCAACAGAAACACGCCGAGAATGACACTCAGTACACGCACACCCGACGAGAGCGACCCGTTCACGATGCCCACGACAACGCGCACGAGACCCACCACGAAGAAGTAGAGCCCGAAAAGGAACGCCACGACCTCGAGCGTCGAACCCGGCCATACCAGTACCACGATGCCGATGATCACCGAGAGAACGGCGCCCACCCACAGCGCCGTCTTGAACCACCGGATGGCGCTCGGCGGAATGTCTTCGGTGTGAAACGAGAATCGAAACAGACTCGGCTGCGGTACTGACACGGTAACCCCCTGGTGGTGCTGATGTGATGGTGCTGATCTGACGAGCAGATCTCAGAGATCTCTCTGACTCCACAACTTACCCGAACGGGGGAGGGCCCAGGAAAGCGCGCCCGTGCGGCGATCAACCTTCGCCGATGTCTTCGTTCCAGAGCACCGGATGCCCGGCGATGAACTCCCGCATCTCTCCGATCAGCGTGGCATCGTTCAACACGCTCACCTCCACGCCGTTCTCCGCCAGCCACTCCTGCCCGCCGAGAAAGTTCTGATCGTCACCCACGACGACCCGCCCGATGCCGAACTGGCGCACCAGCCCCGAGCAGTACCAGCACGGTGAAAGCGTGGTGACCATGACGGTGTCGCGGTAGCTCCTCTGTCGGCCGGCGTTTCGAAAGGCGTTCGTCTCGGCGTGCATCGCCGCGTCGTCGTCTTGCACGCGGCGGTTGTGTCCACTGCCGAGAAGGGTGCCGTCGGCGGCGAAGAGCGCGGCGCCGATCGGGATGCCGCCCTCGGCCGCACCACGGCGGGCCTCGGCTGCCGCGACGGCGAGCTTCTGGGCATCCGTCGCGTAGATGTCGCCGACACTCATGCGACAGTCTGTGCGTCGTCGCCCGCGGCCAGAGGTGCACCGAGCTGGGGTTTGACGGCCGCGAACAGCACGGCGTACAGCACCGCGGCGAGCACGAAGCCGACTACGGCCGTGAGGTCTCCGACGCCGGGAGCGGCAGCGGGAACCACCCCGATGAAGAACGACTGGTTGGAGAACAGCCAGATCGAGACCACCAGGCTCACCACGAACGCGATGATGCCGGCCGGATTGCGGTACCTGGCCGTGTCGCCGACGATCGAGGCGATCTCGGTGCCGCGCCTCAGAAACCGGTCGACGAAGACCACGCCGAGCCACGGGGCTATCCAGTAGGCGATGACGAGCAGGAAGTTCTCGTACTTCTCACCCGCATCGGCCAACGCGCTCCACGCGATGAAGAAGCCGATGACTCCGAACCCGAGCGCCACGAGCGCGCGCCTCAAGGCGAACGGTATCGAGATGCCCGCCGCAAGGAACGACATGGCTCCCGAGTAGATGTTCAGCGAGTTCGCGGCGATCGCGCCCACCGCGATGGCGACGAGCGTGAGGTCGCGGATGACCGTGGGCATGCTCGACGTGAAGGAGGTTGTGGGGTTGGTGGGGTCGAACCCCGCGATGGTGGCAGCCGCGGCTCCGGCCGCCATGAGCACCGCGCACGACACGAAGTTGCCGAGGCCGGCGGCCCACGCGATGGTGCGCCTTCTCGTCGCCGTGGGCAGGTAGCGGCTGTAGTCGGCCGCGTACGGGTTCCAGCCGGCTGCGTAACCGAAGGCGGCCCCGGCGGCGAGCGTGAAGCCGCCGAACGAGAAGCCGCTGCCCCCGGCCACGAAGCCCAGGTCAGCGTGCACGAAGATGGTCACGGTCGCGGTGATGAAGATCGCACCGAGCACGTAGCTCGCGTAGCGCTCGAACAGCTGTACAAGGTCGTGCCCGACGAATGCGACGGCCACCTCGACAACCACAACGATGAGCAGCGCCAGAACGGTGGGCATGCCGGTGAGGGTCGACAGCGCGAACGCCCCGCTGACCGAGTTCACGGCGAACCAGCCGAGCCCGGCCATGACGGTGTTGATGGCCGCGGGCAGAATGTTTCCCCGGTAACCGAACGCGGTGCGGCTGAGCACCATCTGCGCGAGGCCTTCGCGTGGCCCCCAGGTCGACAGGATGCCCTGGGTCAGCGCTCCCGCGGCACAGCCGAGCACGATCGCGGCCATGGCCTGCCAGAAGCCGAGCCCGAAGAACGCAATCGCGATGACGCCCACGAAGACGGTGGCGAACTCGAGGTTCGGTGCGCTCCACGTGGCGAACAGCTGCCAGGGCGATCCGTGACGGCGTGCGGCAGGGATCGCCTCGATTCCGCCGGGTTCGATCCGCGTTGGCGAAGCTTCGGCGGATGCACGAGTGAGCGTGTGGTCGGTCATGCAGAAATACTAGGCGCAGCGTCGGCCGGTGTCTCTGCCCTGGCGCTTTTGTGCTGCGGCGTCTACGAGACGGGTGCCGCCGCGACGCCGGATGACCCGAGCAGCGTGTCTGCAGCGATCTCGATGACTACGCGGCGCGGGTTCACGCCCGGTTGCCGGTAACGGGCCGCGTACAGCTGTACGGCGTGGGCCACGGCGGCCGGGTCACGATCGATGCGGGCGGGGCCCGACAGCGACAGCCAGCGCGCGCCTTCGACCTGGGCCACGGTCGCGTGGCCGGCACGCTCGACGTTTCGCACCTTCTGCGTCTCGTCTGAGGTGATGATGCGCACGAGCCCGTTCTCGAACGTGAAACCGACGGGAACCGAGTGGATGCCCCCACTGCGGCCGAGCGTCGACAGGATGGCGAGGTGGCGCTGAACGACGAAGTCGAGCCCATCGGGCGAAAGCAGAACGGTCATAGTGTGCTCAATACTGCACCAGTGTCGGCGGAGCGGGCTACGGTCGAAGCGTGAAGATCTTGCATACCTCCGACTGGCACATCGGGCGGAGCTTTCACGGCCACGCCACGCAACCGTTCGTGCGTGAGGTGTTCGCGGCCATGGTCGAGCTCGTTGAGCAGCGCGGCATCGACGTCGTGGTCGTCTCGGGAGACGTGTTCGACTCGGCCACTCCGGCAGCCGAGAACTACGAGGTGCTCACCGAGACGCTCGGGGCGCTTCGGCAGGCCGGCGCCATCGTGGTGATGACGAGCGGCAACCACGACTCGGCGACGCGCCTCGGTTTTCAGTCGGGGTTCGCGTCGCTTGGCGGCGTGCACGTCATCACCCGGCACGAGCAGCTCGACACGCCCGTCACCATCGACGACGACCACGGGCCGGTGCACTTCTACGGCATCCCGTACCTCGAGCCGGCGCTGGTTCGCCACCACTACCCCGACACGCCCCTGCGCAGCCACGAAGAGGTGCTCGGCCACGCGATGAGCCGCATCAGAGACGATCTGGCTCATCGCGGTGGCCGCAGCGTCGTTCTCGCCCACGCGTTCATCGCCGACGTGCCCGCGAGCGATGTCGAGCGCGACATCAGCGCCGGCGGGCTCGACCTGGTTCCGCTCTCGGTCTTCGATGGCCCCGACTATGTGGCGCTCGGCCACATCCACGGCCGGGCGACGCTTCGAGACGGCGTGCGGTACTCGGGTGCCCCGCTGCACTACTCGTTCAGCGAGGCGGGCACGCCGCGGGGTGGATGGCTGGTCGAACTCGATTCGGCGGGGCTCCATACGGTCGAGTGGGCCGAACTACCGGTTCCTCGTCGGCTGAGCGTGCTGACGGGGGAGATCGACGAGCTGCTGGGCGGCGAGCAGTACGGCGAGAACGAGAACGACTGGGTGTCGGCCATCCTCACCGACCGGGTGCGCCCGCTCGACGCCATGCGCCGGCTGCAGGTGCGGTTTCCCTACGCGGCTCACCTCGAACACCGGCCGGCGGTGACGGCCGAGCGATCTGCGGCGACCTACGCCGAGCGGGTTCGCGGGGCGAGCGACACCGAGGTCGTGGCCGGGTTTCTCGAGCACGTGCGCAACGGCGTGGGGCCGAACGCGGGGGAGCAGAGGTTGATCGCCGACGCACTCGGTGCCGGGGGCGACCGCCCGGGTACCCGGTCAGCGCCAACCGAGCGATCAGCGCCAACCGAGCGGTCAGCGACGATCGAGGGTGCCTCGTGAAGATCAGGCAACTGCGACTCGCCGGCTTCGGGCCGTACCTCGGCGAACAGCACGTCGACTTCGATGCCTTCGCCGACGACGGAATTTTTCTCATCACGGGCAAGACGGGAGCAGGGAAGTCGACCATTCTCGACGCCATCTGCTACGCCCTGTTCAACGGGGTGCCGCGCTACGACGGCACCCAGCAGAAGCTGCGGAGCGACCACGCGGGCCCTGCGAACCCCACCTGGGTCGAGCTCGAGTTCACCGCAGGGGGCGTCGACTACCGGGTCAGGCGCAGCCCCGAATACGACAAACCGAAGCTCCGCGGAACCGGGCTCACGAACGCCGCGGCCACCGCCGAACTGTACCGGCGTGAGGGCGACACCTGGCAGGGCATCGCGGCCAAGCCGGTCGATGTGGGCCGCCAGCTCGACCAGATCGTGGGCCTCACAAAAGACCAGTTTCTGCGCGTGATGCTGCTCGCGCAGAACCGTTTTCACCACTTTCTGCAGTCGACCAACGACGACAGGCAGGCGGTTCTGCGTACGCTGTTCGGCACCGACCGTTTTCGGCAGGTTGAAGAGGTTCTGCTCGAAGAGCGCCGCACGCTCGAGCAGGCGTTGGCCGGCACCTCGGCCCGGGTCGAGCAGCGCGCCGGCCAGGCTGCCGAGCTGCTTCGTGTCGACGCGCCGGCGGCCGCCACTCCCGGCTGGTTCGCCGAGTCGCTCGCTGCTCTTCAGACGCGGGTTCAGGATGCCCGGGCGACGGCCGCGCGAGCCGACACCGCACACACCCTCGCCGCCGCCGAGTACCGCCGGCTCGAAACCGTTCGGGCCCTGCAGCTGCGGCGCGCGGCGGCCACCGCGGCGCTCGAAACCCTCGGCGAGACGCAGCCGCAGATCGATGAGCTGCGGCTGGCCGTGAAGGCCGCAGGGCGCGCCCGGGCCGTGTGGCCTCACATCACCGCGGTTCGGGGCGCCGAGGAGGGCCTTCGCACGGCCGATGTGCTCGAGCGGGTCGCGCGGGTCGATTACGTGGGGGCTGCTGGCGGCGCCGCTGGCGATCCTGGCGATCCCAGCGATCACAGCGATCACAGCGAGGCGGTGACAGCCGCGGGCCTGCTGGTCGAGGTCGACGAGACCACACGCCAGCTGGGGTCGCTCGCCGACGTGCTGGCTGACGAGAAGACACTGCCTGAGCTCGAACGGCGGGAGCACCGCGCGCGCGACGCCGTGGCAGCGGCCGAGAGCGCCCTCGCCAACGCGACCACCGAGGCCGAGCAGGTGCCGGCTGCACTCGACGAGCTCACCGCGGCACTGGCAGAGGCGCGGCTCATTGCCGGGGGAGCACCCGATGCAGTCGACGCCGCCGCACGCGCCTCGGCCGCACTGGCTGCGGCCGAACGCGTCACTCAACTCGACACACAGCTCGGGGAGGCACGGGACGCCCACCGCACGGCCAGCGCGGCACACCTTGCCGCCGCAGCGAAGCACCACGCCCTCGTCGAACAGCGGCTCACCGGCCACGCATTCGAGCTGGCCTCCGCGCTGGTGCCGGGCGAACCGTGCGCTGTCTGCGGATCACGCGCCCACCCGGCGCCCGCCACGAGCGATGCCCCGCCGGTGACGGCCACCGACGTCGACGCGGCCCGCGACACCCTCGAGCGGTGT
This sequence comes from Subtercola sp. RTI3, assembly GCF_035018625.1. Taxonomy (NCBI): domain Bacteria; kingdom Bacillati; phylum Actinomycetota; class Actinomycetes; order Micrococcales; family Microbacteriaceae; genus Subtercola; species Subtercola sp. RTI3. The sequence continues at coordinate 142,085 of NZ_JASJXO010000001.1, forward strand.
ACGACGGCGATGGATGCCGCGAAACTCACCGTCGACGACCTCGCCGTCGCTCGCGCCGAGGCCCAGGCCCACGCGGGGCAGAAGCCGGTCACCGAGCTCGAAGAGCAGCGGGCGGCAGCGCTCGAGCGCGTGCAGCAGGCGGCTGCGGCCAGGGGGCGGGCGGGCATCCTCGAGGCCGACGTCGCGCGCCTCGCCGACACGGCCGCGGCGCTGCGCGAGCGGTTGGGCGCGCTGGCGACCCGCCGAGACGAAGCGAGCAGCGCCCTCACCGAGGCGCGCACGGTGCGCGCCTCGGTCGCCGCCCGCGCCGAAGCCAACCGGGGCGAGTTCGAAACGGTCAGCGCGCGGTACGACCGGTTGTCGGCCCAGCTGGCACGCGCCCAGCTGCTCGCCACGGCGATCGAGGCCGTGACCGCCCGGCGGCACGATCTCGACCGAGCCCACGATGCCCTCGTGGCGCAACTCGACGAACACGACTTCGCCGATGCGGCGGCGGTCGAGCAGGCACTACTGGCACCCTCTGCTGCGGCCGACGCCGAGAGCACGCTGCGGGGCCACGACGAAGCGCGGGCCGCTGCAGCCGCCATTCTGGCCGACGCCGAACTCAGCGATCTGCCGGCCGAACCCGTCGACGTCGACGACACCGCGCTGCGTGCCGCTCAGGAGACCCGCGATGAAGCGCTGGCCGAGTCGAGCACCCTCGCCGACCGGCTGGGTTCGCTGCAGACTGTCGTTGCCGCCGCGAATGCCGTTTTCGCCGAGTCTGCCGCCCTGCTGGAGCAGTTCGATGCGGTCGACGAGCTCGCCCGGGTGGTGCACGGAGACGACCCGAACACCATGCGCATGAAACTCGAGACCTACGTGCTCGCGGCACAGCTCGAGGAGATCGTCGCCGCGGCCAACGCACGGCTGAGGGTCATGAGCGCCGGCCGGTACTCCCTCGAACACGACGACTCGGTTCAGTATCGCCGGGCTCAGTCGGGGCTCGGCCTGAGCATCCTCGACGAGCACACCGGCAGGTCGCGGCCGACCCACTCGCTTTCGGGAGGTGAGACTTTTCTGGCCTCGCTCGCCCTCGCGCTCGGACTCGCCGAGGTGGTGACCCAGCAGGCCGGCGGCCTGAGGCTTGACACGCTCTTCATCGACGAGGGCTTCGGCTCGCTCGACGCCGACACCCTCGACATCGCCATGAGCACCCTCGACAGCCTGCGCGCCGGCGGTCGCACCATCGGGCTGATCAGCCATGTCGGGTCGATGGGGGAGCAGATCCACGCCACCCTGCGCGTGGCAGCCGATGCCCAGGGGCACAGCACCATCTCGCAGTCGCTCGATTAGCGTGCGGCGCCGCTGGCCGCCGTGACCGCAGTGACCGCCCCTGGGAGGCGGCTGCACCCGAGGCAGGAATATGCTGGAGAGATGAGTGGCAGACAACTCCTCGCTAACCCCGTTCGGCGCACCCCCGACGGCCTCCGCCTCACATCGAAGACGTGCCCGTTCGCCTCGAACTGCTCCTGCGTCTTCGCCGGGCCCTCGTCGGCCCATGCCACCAAGCCGCTGGCGTCGGCGCCCTTCAGCGAAACCACCCGTGCAGAGATCGCCGAGTGGCAGCTACGCGGCTTCGTGGTCGTCTCGACCGACGCCCACGAGGTCGTTCTCGAGCGCACCCGCCCGACCTCGTTCTGCGTGAACGTGCTGCTGGTCATGCTGACCGCCTCGCTCTGGGCATTCGTCTGGGCGAGGCGCGCCCGCCACCCGCGCATCGAGCGCCACACCGTCACAATTGTGGACTGAGTTCTGAATGTGACGTTGTGTAACGTCGCGGTATCACAACGCACCGCGTTTCGCAGAAAATGTGTACATGGCCCGTCAGATTCGTTTTAATGCTTTCGACATGAACTGTGTCGCCCACCAGTCGTCAGGAATGTGGCGTCACCCCGAAGACCAGTCGTGGCGCTACAAAGACCTCTCGTACTGGACCGACCTCGCGAAGCTGCTCGAACGCGGCCGTTTCGACGGTATCTTCATCGCTGACGTACTCGGTACGTATGACGTGTACGGCGGATCGAACGAGGCGGCCATTCGCCACGGCGCCCAGGTGCCGGTGAACGACCCCATTCTGCTCGTGTCGGCGATGGCTGCTGTGACCGACCACCTCGGGTTCGGCATCACGGCGGGCACGGCGTACGAGCATCCGTACCCATTCGCCCGCCGCATGTCGACGCTCGACCACCTCACAAAGGGCCGGGTGGGCTGGAACGTCGTCACCGGCTATCTTCCGAGCGCCGCGCGCAACATGGGCCACGAAGACCAGCTCGAGCACGACGATCGCTACGACGTGGCCGACGAGTACCTCGAGGTGCTCTACAAGCTGTGGGAGGGCTCGTGGGAAGACGACGCTGTCATCCGCAACCGCGAAACGGGTGTCTTCACCGACCCGAGCAAGGTGCACGAGATCGGGCACTCGGGCAAGAACTTCCAGGTTCCGGGCATCCACCTGTCTGAGCCGTCGCTGCAGCGCACGCCCGTCATCTACCAGGCGGGGGCGTCACCCCGCGGCATCCAGTTCGCCGCCGGCAATGCCGAAGCCATCTTCGTCGCCGCGTCGACGAAGGCCGGGCTGAAAGAGACCGTCAGCAAGATTCGGGATGCCCTCGAAGAGGCCGGTCGTGACCGGTACTCCGCCAAGATCTACACTCTGCTCACGATCATCACCGACGAGACCAGCGAGAAGGCCCACGCCAAGCACGCCGATTACCTGCAGTACGCGAGCGAAGAGGGCGCCCTCGTCTTCATGTCGGGCTGGATGGGCATCGACCTGTCGACGTACGACCTCGACGAGCCCATCGGCAACGTGAAGAGCAACGCCATTCAGTCGACGGTCGCGAACTTTCAGGCCGCGAACGAAGACGGCAGCGAGTGGAAGGTGCGCGACATCGCGAAGCTCGGCGCCATCGGCGGCCTCGGCCCGTTCATCGTGGGCTCGCCCTCTGAAGTGGCCGACCATCTCGAGGAGTGGGTCGCCGAAACCGACGTCGACGGGTTCAACCTCGCGTACGCCATCACGCCCGGAACCTTCGAAGACGTCGTGACGTTCATCATTCCCGAGCTGCAGCGGCGCGGCTCGTACCCCGAGGAGTACGTCGAAGGGGCACTTCGCAACAAGCTCCTCGGCCGCGGTGACCGCCTGCCCGACGAGCACCGCGGTGCCGGTTACCGTTACGCCCTGCCCGCGCGCACATGATCACCGTAGAGAAGCTCACGAAGGTCTACGGCAATGGCGACAGTGCCGTGACCGTGCTCGACAACCTCGACTTCAGCGTGCAGCAGGCTGAGATCTTCGCTGTCGTCGGGCCGAGCGGCGCCGGCAAGAGCACCCTGGCGCAGTGCGTCAACCTGCTCGAGCGGCCCACTTCGGGTTCGGTCATCGTGAACGGCGAGAACCTGTCGCAGCTCACCGAGGCGCAGCTGCGGGCCGCCCGGCGCCGCATCGGCACGGTGTTCCAGTCTGACGGACTCTTCAGCCGTCGAACCGCCGCCGAGAACATCTCGCTGCCGCTCGACTACCTGGGCGTCACCCGCGCCGATGCGAAGAAGCGCGTCGGCGAGCTGCTCGAGCGCGTCGGGCTGTCGTCGCACGCCAAACACTACCCGCACCAGCTCTCGGGCGGCCAGCGCCAGCGCGTCGGCATCGCCCGCGCCCTGGCGCTCAAGCCGACCGTGCTGCTGGCCGACGAGGCGACCTCGGGGCTCGACCCCGCGTCGACCGCGTCGATCACCGCGCTGCTCAAAGAGCTCCGCACCGACCTCGGTCTCTCGATTCTGTTCATCACGCACGAGATGGAGACGGTGCTGCAGGTGGCCGACTCCGTAGCGCGCCTCGACAACGGGCACATCGTGGAGTCGGGCCGCGTCGTCGACCTGCTGCGCGACGCCTCCTCACCGCTCGGGCGCGACCTGAACCCTGCCAAGCCGGCCCTTCCTGCCGCGCCCGACGAGACCACCTGGTTCGTCAGCTACACCTCTGCCCACGTGCCCTCTGACTGGGTCACCCGGCTCGGCGAGGCACTGTCGAGCCCGGTTTCGCTGCTCGGCGCCTCGATCGAGACCATCGAGGGTGCCGTCGTCGGCCACGCCCAGGTGGGCCTACGTGCGGCGAATGCTGAAGCGGTCATCCGGCAGGCCCAGAAGCTGGGGCTGGATGCCCGGCCCGCCGCCGCGCACGACCTCGCCTCGACGACAGTGGCCGCGCCTGCCGGCCAGAAGGAGCCCGTCGCATGAGCGCCCTCCACGCGAACGTCAACGATATTCCGCTGGCCGGCATCCCCGCCCTCGTGCTTCCTGCGCTCGGCGAGACGCTGATCATGGTGGGCATCGTGATGGCGATCGTAGTGCTGGTGGGCGTGCCGCTCGGCGCGATCATCCACAACCTCGCCCGCGACGGGCTGTTCCCGAACCCGGCGCTGCACTCGACCCTCAGCTGGATCGTCAGCGTGGGGCGTTCTCTTCCGTTCCTCATCTTGATGGTGGCGATCATTCCGTTCACCCGACTGATCACTGGCACGAACATCGGAATCGCGGCCGCGGTCGTACCGATGTCGGTGGCGGGAATCGCATTCTTCACCCGCATCGTGGAGAACTCGCTGCGCAGCGTGCCGCCGTCTCTCGTGAAGGTGGCGAAGGCATCCGGTGGCTCGTCATTCCAGATCATCTGTACGGCGCAACTCGGCGAGGCCATACCTTCGCTCATCGGTGGGCTCACGATCAACACGATTGCCATGATCGAGTACTCGGCCATCGCCGGAACAATCGGAGCCGGCGGAATCGGCTATGTGGCCGTCACCTACGGCTACCAGCGATTCGATAACCAGGTCATGCTCGCCACAATCATCATTCTTGTCGCCCTGGTGGCAGCGGTGCAGGTGATCGGTGACGCGCTGGTGCGGCTTACGACGCCACACAGCGCCGCACGGGTCAGCCGCCGGTCTGTTCGGCGCCCGGTGCTGGTGCCCTAGCCGAAACCCCCTCTTCTCCTCTTCGTTCTTCCTCGTTTCTCCTCACCTTCCCGCAGCCGCCTGAAAGGCACTACAGCCATGTCTGAAAACACCCCTGAAACCCCCGAGAACGGCCACGGCTTCGAGCTGAAGAAGCGCCGTCGTTGGCCCTTCATCGTGGGCGGCGCGGTGGTCGTCGTCGGAATCGCAGCCGGCATCACGATTCCGCTGCTGAACCCCACCGCCTCGGCCAACACTCAGGCGGGGGCCGTGCTCTACGTGGCCACCGCCGAGGGCAATGCGTCTGAAGAGGCCCTTGTCAACTACGTTGCCACGAACATCGCACCGAAGTACGGCATCACGGTCGAGTTCAAGGGGCTCGCCGACAGCAACACGATCAACCGCGCGGTGAGCGACGGCGAGGTGGCCGCGACGGTCTACCAGCACAAGCTCTGGCTCGGGCAGGTGCTGCAGGCCAACCCCGACTTCAAAGAGGAGGCCGCCACACCCGTCTTCCGTTGGGGCTTCGGTCTCTGGTCAGACAAGTACACCGATGTGAGCCAGATTCCGGATGGCGGCACCATCTCGCTGTACTCCGACCCGGCCAACGAAGCCCAGGGTCTCTGGATCCTCGACAGCGCCGGCCTCATCACCCTGAAGCCGGGAACCAGCAAGGGCACCGCGACGCAAGACGACATCGCGTCGAACCCCAAGCACCTGAAGTTCACCCTTCTCGACTTCGCCGCGCAGTCACGCGCCCTGCCCGACCTCGACGCGGCCGTGGGCTACACCGAGTACTACCTGGCAGCGAACATCCCGATCGCGAAGCAGATCTTCGCACCTCAGGCCCCCGACGAGTTCGCCGGCCAACTCACCATCGGCTCGAACTTCGCCGACACCGACAACATCAAGAAGCTCGTTCAGGCGTTTCAAGACCCCGCCGTGCAGACCTTTCTGGCAACCGACCCGTCGGTGAAGAACATTCTGCTGCCGCTTCAGAAGTAACCATGCCTGCCGGCGCCCTCAGGGTGCCGGCAGGTTTCTGCGGGCCACGAGCGGTGATCGAGATACGAGTCGGCTGACGGCGATCGAGCCGGCAATTGCGAGCATGGCGGGCACCAGCAGCGCGGGGCCCTGGCCCGTGAACTCGATGAGCAGAACCAGCGCAGTGAACGGTGCTCGCATCGACGAGGCCAGAAACGCAGCCGCTGCGACGAATGCGAAACCGGCGATCGGGCTGCCGGGCCACCACAGACTCCACAGACCGCCGAGCGCACCACCGAGTGCGGCGCCCACGGCAAGCGACGGCGTCAGCGTACCGCCGGCAGCTCCCGCTCCGATGGTGGCGGTCGTCGCAACCACCTTCGTCACGGCCAGAACCGCCAGCAGGCCGATGGATGCTGCGCCGGCGAAGGCAACCTCACCGAGTGCCTTGCCGTTTCCGAGCACCGCCGGAAACGGGATGGCCAGCAGCCCCACGCCCGCGAAGACCACGGGCATGATGCAGACGATCAGCCAGGTACGCGGCCGAAGCCTCGCCGCACCCCGCACCAGCCAGACAAAGCCCATCGCCGCCAGACCCATCAGTGGGCCTGCGAGCAGCGACCAGACAAACAGGGTTTCACTCAGCTGCATCGGGGGGAGCGAGTAGAGCGGGGCATCCGGTACCACCAGTCGGGCGACGATCGTCGCCACAGCGGCCGTGATGAGGGCAGGCACGGCGACGGCGAAACTGATCTCGGCCAGCAGAACCTCGATGGTGAAGATGGCGCCGCTCAGCGGAACGTTGTAGACGGCCGCGAGGCCAGCGCCTGCTCCGCACGCCACGAGAATTCTGCGCTCCCGGGCAGAGATATGCGCCCGGTCGCTCAGCCAGCCCGCGACCAGCGCGCCGAGTTCGCGTGGTGCGACCTCACGGCCGATCGAAGCCCCGAGGCCGACAACCACGATCTGCAGGGCCGCGTTGAGCAAGGTCGGCAGCCCGGGCATCCGGCCGCCCGCCACGCTGGCCTCGACCGAGACCACCGCGCGCCCGAAGCGCCGAAGCGCCCACCAGCCCGCACCCCCGACGAGCCCTGCTACCGCCAGTGCGGCCACCCGCCGCCACGGGTCGGCTCCCAGCACACCGTCAAGAAATGAGCCCTGAGAGTAGCCGTAGGCGACGTGTTCGATGGCGGTGAGACTCATGCTGACCAGCAGCCCGGCAACACCCCCGCCGACGCCCACCAGCACGGTCACAACGGCCAGCCGAATCAGCCAGGCCGGGGCGGCCCTGCCACGGCGGTTGGCATCCATACGCCGATTCTCGCACGTGCCGGGCCCGCGGCTCTGCTGGCGTGCGTTCGAGCCGAACGCTGGCGTGCTTCACGGAATGAGCCCCCGTTGGCGCGCCGTGATGACCGCCTCGTACCGATTGTTCGCGTCGAGCTTTCGCATCGCTGACGAAAGGTAGCTCTTCACGGTGCTCTCGGCGAGGTCGAGCTGGTCGGCGATGTGGCCGTTGCGCTTGCCGAGGGCCACCTGTGAGAGAACATCGAGCTCTCGGGGTGACAGCTGTTCGCGATGGTCTCGTTGCTCGGCCGTCGGTTCTGAGTGCGCGCCAGCCCTCGGCACCAGGGTTCGGCCGAAAGCATCGAGGCGCTCAGCCAGCAGTGGGTCTGCGACAACCCGGGAGAGCGAGCGCAGTTCGGCGTAGAGGTCGCGTAGCTCGGCCCTCTGCTTGGCCGCCAGGGCCCGGATGTGCGCGGCGCCGCCTTCGGTCTCGAGCAGGGCCACTCGGCGTTCGACTTCATCGTGCACCGAATACTCCCATGCCAGACCGGTGGCCAGAGCCAGCGAAGTGCGAAGAACCGGGTCACCGAGCTGAATGGCGCTGCGGTGCGCCCCATAGATCACCGCTCTGACGGCGCCACTGACGACAACCGGAACGGCGACAAGGCAGACAATGTGTTCGGCCAGAACTTCGCGGTCGTAGCGATGAGTGATAGACGTCGAGCCGCGATACTGAATCGCTGTGACGGGCCGTCGTTCGGAGATGGCCCGGCCACCAAGGCCCTCGGTCGGCTCGATGAGAAGGCCGTTCAGCGTCTGCCCGCGCGTGCCGACGAACGCGGTCAGGGGCGCGCCCTCCCGCGTGACGAGCCCGCCGAAGGCGAGAGGGAACTCGGCTTTGACGGTGAGCGCGCTGAGCGTCTTCTGAAGCAATTCGAGATCATGCGTGGCTGTGCTGATACTCATGCTGCTACCTCCTTCAGGCGGTAGTTGAGCACATCGGCGTGCTCGTAGCCTGCACTGTAGCAGCCGATACGACGAACTGCTTGCCCAGTGTCGAGATCGATCGACTGGTCATTTCAAAGGAGAAATGCGATGAGCGTTACGGAGCACCTGCAGGCACCTGCGGGCACTACGCCCGGCGAGGTGACCCTGCCGGGCGCGTTCGCGGCGGTCGCCGAGCGCGCGACCAGTGATCCCGAAGGCTTTTGGCTCGATGCCGCCCAGGCCATCGACTGGGATGTCTATCCGACGTCTGCGCTCGATGATTCGGCCGCACCCCTCTATCGCTGGTTTCCGGATGCCCGGCTGAACACCTCGTACAACGCACTCGATCGGCACGTTCTCGCGGGCCGCGGCGAAACGACCGCCCTGATCTACGATTCACCGGTCGTGGCGAAGTCGAAGCGGTACTCGTACAGCCAGCTCCTGCAGAAGGTGGAGCTGTGCGCCGGCATGCTCGCCGAGGCCGGTGTGGTCGCCGGCGATCGTGTCGTCATCTACCTGCCGATGATTCCCCAGGCCGTCGTCGCCATGTTGGCGTGCGCCAGGCTCGGCGCGGTTCACTCCGTCGTATTCGGTGGCTTCGCAGCGAAAGAGCTCGCCGCTCGGCTCGATGACGCCGGAGCCAAGGTCATCATCACTGCATCGGGCGGAATCGAGCCGAGCCGGGTTGTCGAGTATCTGCCCACCATCGTTGAGGCTCTGGCGCTCAGCTCCCACACGGTGACCACGGTCGTTGTCAAAGACCGGCCCGAGGTCGCCGGGTCAGCCGCCGAGTACTCATCGCCCGGCACTGAATGGCTCGACTGGCACGAACGGATGCTCGCCGCAGAGCCGCACGCACCCGTTTCGGTCGCGGCGACCGACCCGCTGTACATTCTGTACACGTCAGGCACAACAGGCTCTCCGAAGGGTGTCGTGCGTGACAATGGCGGTCATGCCGTCGCGATGACCTGGTCGATGAAGAACATCTACGGCGTGCATGCGGGCGAGGTGATGTGGACAGCGAGCGACGTGGGCTGGGTCGTCGGGCACTCCTACATCGTCTACGGGCCTCTCTTGGCCGGCGCCACGACGGTTCTCTACGAGGGCAAGCCGGTGGGAACACCGGACGCCGGTGCGTTCTGGCGGGTCGTGTCTGACTACCGGGTGAAAACGTTGTTCACCTCACCGACTGCGCTGCGATCGATTCGCAAGGCAGACCCGCACGCGCACCTCGCGAAGAAATACGACCTCACGTGTCTTGACGCGCTCTTTCTGGCCGGCGAGCGGCTCGACCCTGACACGTGGACGTGGGCCACGGCGCTGCTCGAGAAGCCGGTCATCGATCACTGGTGGCAGACCGAAACGGGGTGGGCCATCGCGGCCAGCCCCTACGGAATAGAACGCCTGCCGCTGCGTGCAGGGTCGCCGTCGTTTCCGTCTCCTGGGTACAACGTCGAGATCGTCGACGACGCCGGCCGACGAATGAATGCGATGCAGGAAGGCCACATCGTGATTCGGTTGCCGCTGCCACCCGGCACGCTTTCGACACTCTGGCGGGGCGATCAGCGTTATATCGACGGCTATCTCAGTGCCTTTCCCGGTTTCTACCTGACGGGCGATTCGGGATTCTTCGACCGTGACGGCTACCTCTTCGTGATGGGCCGCACCGACGACATCATCAACGTCGCAGGGCACCGCCTCTCGACGGGGTCGATGGAGCAAGTGCTGGCTCAGCATCCGTCAGTCGCCGAGTGCGCGGTGATCGGGCTGCACGACGCCATCAAAGGCCAGAAGCCGGCTGGCTATGTGGTACTCAAAAGCGGCGCCGACATCGAAGAGAGGGTTCTGGCACTCGAACTGGTGGCAATGGTGCGCAACCAGATCGGCGCGGTCGCCGCGTTCAAGGAGGTCACAGTGGTCGCTTCGCTGCCCAAAACGAGGTCGGGCAAGATTCTGCGCAAAACCATGCGACAGATCATCAACGGTGAAGAGTACGTGGTTCCGCCGACGATAGACAACGTCGAGGCCATCGCCGTGATCGTAGCGACTCTGGCCACGAACTGACTTCTCAGCTCGTCAATTTCTCACAAGATCGCAAGAAAACAACACAAAGGAGTGTCACACAATGAGTATCACGGCCGAAAAACCTGCGGTATCTGCGCTTCCCCTGAACGTCGTTCGACCCGCCGCGCTCGGGCGGCCCGATATCGCTGACCCCGGCGCGCTGGGGCTCGGCGCTTTCGCCTTGACGACCTTTCTGCTGAGCCTCGCCAACTCCGGTCTGATGCCCGCTGCCGGTGCAGCTGTGCTCGGTATCGCCCTGTTCTACGGCGGAATCGCGCAGATCGCCGCCGGGCTCTGGGAGTTCGCCAAGGGCAATACGTTCGGTGCCACCGCGTTCGTCTCCTACGGCGCGTTCTGGCTCGCCTTCTGGTGGCTCGAGACGAACCCCGATGTCGCAAAGTCGGCCGGAGCAGTGGGAGTCGGCGCATTCCTCTTGGCGTGGACGATCTTCACCGCGTTCATGACCATCGCCTCGGTCAAGACCAACGGAGTGCTGCTCGCGGTCTTCATCGTTCTGACCCTCACGTTCGCCGCGCTCACCATCGGAGAGTTCAGTGGCCAAGCGGCCTTCACTCACATCGGTGGGTGGCTCGGGTTGCTCACCGCGGTACTCGCCTGGTACGGGTCGTTCGCGGTCGTCATCAACGCCACCTGGAAGCGCACCGTGCTTTCGGTGTGGCCGAGCAAGTAAGGGCAGGCAGGGCCGTGTCGATCAGCACGACGCCGGTGCAGCATCCGGCAGCCTTCGAAAACCTGTCTCGCGAAGACCGCAGATTCGCGCCGACGGAGGAATTCGCAGAAGCAGCGAACGTCACAGCTGCGGCCTACGCCGAGGCGTCGGCCGACAACCTGGCGTTCTGGGCGAAGCAGGCAGAACGGCTCACGTGGGCCGAACCCTTCACCCAGACGCTCGACTAGAGCACCGCGCCGTTCGCCAAGTGGTTCGTCGGCGGCACCCTGAACGTGGCGGTCAACTGCCTCGACCGCCATGTTGCGGCGGGGCTCGGCGACCGGGTCGCGTACTACTTCGAGGGCGAGCCCGGTGACACACGGGTCATCACCTACAGCCAACTCACCGACTCGGTCTGCCAGGCTGCGAACGTGCTGACGAGCCTCGGTGTGAAGGCTGGCGACCGGGTGGCAATCTATATGCCGATGATTCCCGAGACGGTGATTGCCATGCTCGCCTGTGCCAGACTCGGGGCGATTCACACGGTGGTCTTCGGTGGTTTCAGTGCAGATGCGTTGAAGACTCGCATTCTCGATTGTGACGCGACGGTGGTCATCACGGCCGACGGCGGTTTTCGCAAAGGGTCGGTGTCGCCCATGAAGCCCACCGTCGATGCGGCCCTTCTTGGGTGCCCCGCAGTTCGCTCGGTGCTGGTCGTCAATCGGGCGGGCAACGACGTCGACTGGATGCCCGGCCGGGACGTGTGGTGGCACGAATCTGTCGAGGCGGCGAGCCCGGTGCACGCGGCCGAGGCTTTCGACTCCGAGCATCCGCTCTATGTCATGTACACGTCGGGAACAACCGGCAACCCGAAGGGCATTCTGCACACATCGGGCGGCTACCTCACAGGGTGTTCGTTCACGCAGTGGGAGGTCTTCGACCTCAAACCCGAGACAGATGTCTACTGGACTGCGGCCGACATCGGCTGGGTCACCGGCCACAGCTACATCGTCTACGGCCCCCTGTCGAACGCGACCACGTCGGTGCTCTATGAGGGAACCCCCGACTCACCGCATCAGGGGCGCTGGTGGGAGATCGTCGACAAGTACCAGGTCACCACCTTGTACTGCGCCCCGACGGCGATTCGCACGTTCATGAAGTGGGGCCACGAGACGCTCGCGAACTATTCACTCGAGAGCCTTCGTCTCATCGGCTCGGTCGGCGAACCCATCAACCCCGAGGCGTACATGTGGTACCGGGAGCACGTCGGGCACAACCGCGTGCCCGTCGTCGACACGTGGTGGCAGACCGAGACCGGGTCGATCATGATCAGCCCGCTGCCCGGCGTCACACACGGCAAGCCCGGTGCGGCCATGAAAGCTCTGCCCGGAATCGTCGCTGACGTTGTCGACGACGACGGCGTCTCGGTACCGAACGGAACCGGTGGGTACCTTGTCATCACAGAGCCCTGGCCGTCGATGCTCCGCACGATCTGGGGAGATGACCAACGGTACGTCGAAACGTATTGGTCGAAGTTTCCCGGCACGTATTTCGCCGGCGACGGTGCGAAGAGAGACGATGACGGCGATATCTGGCTGCTGGGCCGCGTCGACGATGTCATGAACGTGTCGGGGCACCGACTCTCGACCACCGAGATCGAGTCGGCTCTCGTCTCGAACCCCAAGGTGGCCGAAGCGGCCGTCGTCGGGGCCGCAGACGCGCTGACAGGTCAGGCGGTCGTCGCGTTCGTGATTCTGCGAAGTGAAGCCGGCGACGGCGGCCCGCACGATGTGCACGAGCTGCGGATGCACGTGGCCAACCAGATCGGCAAGATCGCCCAGCCCCGGCAGATCATGATCGTGGCCGAGCTGCCCAAAACCCGTTCGGGCAAAATCATGCGGCGTCTTCTTCGAGATGTGGCCGAGAACCGGCCCGTGGGCGATGTGACCACCCTCGCCGACACCTCTGTCATGACGACCATCGCCGCCGGCATATCGACAGGAATGCACGATGACTGATTTCGTTACACCGCTGCGTCTGCCGGTCACGCCCCGACGTATTCTCTTGATGGGGCCGCCGGGCGTGGGTAAGGGAACCCAGGCGCGCCTGCTCGCCGAGAGCCTGAGCGTGCCGGCCATCTCGACGGGCGACGTTCTTCGGCACCACGTCAAGGCGAAGACTCCGCTCGGTCTTCGGGTCTCAGCTCTGCTCTCGTCAGGAAGCTACGTACCCGACGACGTCGTCGACAAGGTGGTCGCCGACCGCCTCAGCGAACCAGATGCCTGCAATGGTTTCATTCTCGACGGCTACCCCCGCACGGTCGAACAAGCCGTCTCGCTCGACGAGTCGCTCTCAGCCGTCGGGCACCTCGTTGAAGCAGTACTGCTGCTCAGCGTCGGCGAGGCTCAGATCAGGGAACGCCTCGCCGCTCGGGCCGTCACCGAGGGCAGAAAAGACGACACTCCCGACGTCATCAGGGTGCGGCTTGAGCAGTACGCCCGCCAGACCGCCCCCCTTGCTGAGGCTTACGAACAGCGAGGAATTCTGCGGCGCATCTTCGGCGAAGGAACCACCGCCGAGGTCTGCGGCCGCATCAGTCGAAACCTGAGCCTGTCACCGCAGTTGTCATGGCCTGGTCAGTCGTCATGGCCTGGCATCTAGATCTCCACGGCCCCGACTCTGCATACTCCGGGCTCGGCGTCTCGTTCAGTCGTCTGGAGATTCTGCGTATTGTGCTCGCGAGAACAGAAGTCAGCTCCAGTACGGTCATGGCAGAGATGGGAATGACGCGTAACGGCGTGACTCGGCACCTCGAAGCGCTCAGAAACGCGGGTCTCATCTCCGAGCGCCGCACGACACACCCGAGGGGGAGTGGGCCGATCACCTATTGGCGAGCTGACCGCGGCGATGTCTGGGACGCCGTGGACGAGCTCGGTCAGTATCTGCTCGGGCCACGCTGACGCTGCGCGCTTGCTGCGGCTCGTTGCTCTGACCCGGTCAGCCTCACGCGCTGCGTGCGAAGTCACTCGTTGGCTCTTCGACGAGAAAGAGTCCGCCGCCACCATTCGCTGATCTGGTCAGAGCATCGATCCAGGCCCGATTGATCGGATCAGGTCTGCCGTGCGGATAGTCGAATTGCAGCGGGATCGCACAATCCAGCCAGAGTGAAGTGCTGGGGCGGCCGGGAACATCTCTCTGCGTCCACGAGAGAAAGAAGCTCTCCTTGCGGCGCAACTTCGCACCGATGACGACCTGCAGGTGCAAGAGTGCACGGGCATCGAAGGCGGTGACGGTGTTGTCATTGCCGTAGACCAGCGTGGCCAGCTGGACGTCAGCCCCGGTTGTCATTGGCTGGCGGTGTGCATGACGAGAACCGGGCAGTGGGCATGCTCGGCGCAGGCGGTGCTCACCGACCCGAGGAGCAGGCCGGTGAAACCGCCATGACCGCGGCTGCCGACAACGAGCATCTCGGCGCCCTTGCTCTCTTCGATCAGAACCTGGGCGGGGTAGCCTTCCCGAGCGGTTTCGTTCAACCACTCTGGTGGGTTCTGGTCGAATACTGCTTCTGTGGCAGCTGCGAGGATGTGCCGCGCATCGGCCTCTGCAGACCAGTCGCTGAATCCGAAGGTGCCCACGCTCGTGGGGTTGTGCCACGCGACGACGGTCTGCACGGTTGCATTCAGCCCGCCGGCGAGGCGCACGGCCCGGCGGAAAGCCTCGATCGATGCTTCCGACCCGTCGATGCCGACGACGATGCGGGTTGTGCGCGGCCGATGTGCAGACGCTTCGGATACAACAGAGGTGACCGTCGAGCGATCGTACTCGGCGACAGCGACACCCGTACCGTCGACTCCGAAATCGACAACGCGGTTGTCGATCACGGCGACCGAGGGGGCCTCGCGAGTGGCTGAGGATACGTTCCGTGTGTTGATCATGAGTCGATGATTCCACCGGTGAAGACCCCGCAGGCAGGGCCTTTAGTCACCAATGTGAGCCTGCGGAACGAGCCGGAGCTGCCGTTCGAACAGGCGGCCACGAATGTCGACGGGCATGATGCGTACGTAGATGAATTCGGCTGTGGGAACCCACTGGGGTAGCCGCAGGTCTACATCTCGGGCGACTGGCGCGTCAGCGCCTTGAACTTCGGCTCTGCCTTTAACGGTCACACTCCATGCCCCATTTTCGAGTTGCGCGTCGGCTTCGAACACCACAGAACTGTTCGCGATCAGATCGCGAAGCTTGGCACCTCTGGCTGTTCTGAACACGATGGATGCGCCGTCAGCGACGTAGTTGACGGGAAAGATCTCCGGTTGGTTGTCGACGCTGACGCCCAGGTGTCCGAACGTCGAGCCGTCGAGCAACTTCCAGCAGTGCTCCACAGACAGCTCGGTGACCGGGCCCTGCGGCGACCACTCGTCGATGTCTTCTGCCGTCATGACCATTTTCGTTTCCTTCTGTCTCTGTGTGCGGTGTTGTCAGAACTGAAAGACGAGTCGTGCCGGTACCGTGCTGGAAAGCACTTCGGCCATGGCCGTGTTGACCTGCTCGAGGGTGCGGGTTTCGGCGATCACCTTCGTCTTGCCTGCCAGATGCAGCGCGAAAACCTCGGCAACATCCTGCCGAGTGCCGACGATCGAGCCGATGATCGAGATGCCTTTGAGTACCGTCTCGAAGATCGGGATACTCATGGTGCCTTCGGCCGGAAGTGCGACACAGATCAGTCGCCCACCGCGCTTGAGTGAGGCGAACGCTTGTTCGAACACCTTCGGCGAAGCCGCGAGCACGAGAGCGACGTCTGCGCCGCCGAGCTCGGCGATCGCGTCGACGGGGTCGAGTTTCGCGGCATTCACCGTGAACTCGGCACCCAGCTCGCGTGCAAGGTCGAGTTTCTCATCTTCGATGTCGACGCCGATCACCGTTGCGCCCATGATGCGGGCGTACTGCACGGCGAGGTGTCCGAGACCGCCGATGCCGAAGACAGCGACGTTCTCGGTGGGTACGATATTCGCTACCCTCAGCGCCTTGTAGGTGGTCACACCAGCACACGTGAGCGGCGCGGCATCCAGTGCACTGATGCCCGCTGGCACGGGTATGACGAACCGGGCGCTGGCGACGGCGTACTCAGCGAATGCTCCGTTGACGGAGTAGCCGCTGTTCTGCTGTTGTTCGCAGAGCGTCTCACGCCCATCGATACAGTAGCGGCATTCACCGCAGGCGAACCCGAGCCACGGAATGGCAACTCGCTCGCCGATCACACGGTCGGTGACGTTCGGGCCGAGGGCTTCAACGATGCCGACACCTTCGTGGCCGGGAATGAAAGGGAGAGTGGGTTTCACGGGCCAGTCGCCGTGCGCAGCATGAATATCGGTGTGGCAGAGCCCGCAGGTCTCCAGTCTGATGAGAACCTCACCGACACCCGGCGTGGGTATGTCGATCTCCTCGATCTCGAGCGGTGCGTTGAATTCGGTGACGACGGCGGCTTTCATGGTCGAGCCTTTCTGATGGCGTGCGGCGGGAGTGCATCATCAGCTTCGCGGCAGCCGCCACGGGGTGCCAGTGCCGAAGGTCCCGCGCGGCACGGGCATTCACGCAGGACCTTCGGCACTGGTTCGCTTTTTCGCGAAAGAGCAGTCTCAGCAGTATGAAGAAACAGATCACGATCGGCGTTGTCAGAGAGACGGCGGCCGGCGAACGACGGGTCGCTCTTGACCCTGAGACGGTTGCACGCCTGACGGCGGCAGACCACGACGTGCTGATCGAGTTCGGCGCCGGAGAGGAAGCCCGTTTTCCTGACAGCGCCTATCAACAGGCCAGCGCGTCTCTAGCCACGCGCAGCGAGATCATCGATCAGTGCGATGTACTCGCCGTTGTTCATGCCCCCGGCGCCGACACCATTGCTCTGCTGAGGGCGGGCCAGTTTCTGATCGGCCTCCTCGACCCTCTGAACGACCCTGTGCTGGTCGCGGCGCTCACCCAGACTGGTGTGACGGCGGCCGCGTTCGAGTTGTTACCCCGAACCCTCAGCCGCGCTCAGTCGATGGATGCGCTCAGCTCGCAAGCGAGCGCTGCCGGCTACAAAGCGGCCGTCGTGGCGGCCGACAGCTTCGGCAGGTACCTACCGATGATGATCACCGCCTCGGGCACCGCTCGACCGGCGAACCTGATCGTCATCGGCACCGGCGTCGCGGGCCTTCAGGCAATCGCTACGTCCAGGCGCCTTGGCGCTGTCGTCACGGGATACGACGTCAGACCCGCCTCCCGCGGTGAGGTCGAGTCGCTCGGGGCCCGCTTCCTGACCTCGAGTATCGCCGAGGGCGCCGCTGCCGGTGGCTACGCACGGGCGCTCTCGCCCGAGGAACACGAACTGCAGCAAACAGAACTCGCTCGCGAATTGGTCACATTCGACATCATCATCACCACAGCGAAAGTGCCCGGTCGCACACCGCCGCTCCTTGTGTCGGCAGAAACCCTCACGGCCCTGAAACCCGGCTCGGTCTGCGTCGACCTGGCCGCAAGCGATCTCGGCGGCAACGTCTCTGGGTCAGTCGATCGAAAAACGGTTGTCACTGCCGGGGGAGTGAGCATCATCGGCGCCGGTGATCTGGCAGCAGAGCTGCCCACTTCTGCATCGGCAATGTACGCCCGCAACATCCACGCCCTGCTCGAATCGTTCACCACCGACAACCAGCTGCAGGTCGACCTCACCAATGACATCCATACCGCCGTGCTGATCTGCCACAACGGCGAGGTCGTCAACGCACAGCTTCACGCCCGTCGACTCGAGGAGAGCCTGAACGCATGACCGAGACCCTGTTCAGCAATCTGGCCATCTTCGTACTCAGCCTGCTCGTCGGGTTCGAAGTGATCAGCAAGATTCCTTCGACTCTGCACACACCGATGATGTCGGGTGCGAATGCCATTCACGGCGTCGTGATCGCCGGAGCGGTCGCTGTCGCGGCGGCGGCCGACACCCCGGCCGGGTACATCCTCACCTTCATCGCGGCACTTTTCGCTTCGGCGAACGTCTTCGGTGGGTACGTCGTCACCGACCGCATGCTTCGCATGTTCACTCCCGCTGCCGCACGGCCATCGACACCAGTGGCAGCAACCACACCTGCAACAACGATGTCTGGGAAGACCTCATGACTCTGCTCGCTTTCATCATCGGCGTGGTCTACCTGGCAGCCGCGGTGTTCTTCGTCGTCGGGCTGCATCTCATGCGCACCCCTCGAACAGCCCGGCGCGGCAACCTCATTTCGGCCGGCGGCATGATCACGGCGGTCGGCGCGACCCTCGTGTACGCCATCACGCTCTCTCACTCGCACTCTCTGGGCTGGATCGCCTTGACATCAGGCGTGATCGTGGGCGGCACGTTCGGCGTCGTGCGCTCCCGGTCGGTGAAGATGACCGACATTCCGCAACTCGTCAGCCTCTTCAATGCCGTGGGCGGCGGGGCCGCAGCGGCGATCGCGTTCGCCGACTTCCTCGGCCGAGACGTGTCGGCCGGCCTCACACCCAGCACGAGCGTTCCGGTGGTGCTCGATGTCATCATCGGCTCTGTCAGTCTCTCTGGCTCACTGATCGCTGCCGGTAAACTGCAGGGCGTCATCCCGGGCCAGCCGATCCAATTTCCCGGCGCCCGCGTTGTGAATGTCGTAGTTGTGCTCGTCGCACTGGGCGCCGGGGGAGCGATGATCGCGCAGCCGACGTCGTGGCCGATGCTTCTCGTCGTTCTCGTCGCGTCGCTTCTGTTCGGCGTGTTGATGGTGCTGCCGATCGGTGGCGCGGATGCTCCTGTTGTCGTTTCGCTCCTGAACGCTTTCACCGGCCTCGCTGTGGCGATGGCGGGTTTTGTGATCGACAACCAGTCGATGATCATTGCCGGTGCGCTGGTGGGAGCTGCGGGCACGATTCTCACCCTCCAGATGGCCAAAGCGATGAACCGATCGGTGCTCACCATCATGCTCGGCGGCTTTGGAACCGGCGACAGCGGTTCGGTGGCGCTGGGCGCCACCGTCACGGCCAACGTTCGTGAAGTGACGGCAGACGACGTCGGGTTGCAGCTGGCCTACGCCCGCCACGTGATCATTGTTCCCGGCTTCGGGCTCGCAGCGTCCCAGGCCCAACACGAGGTCGCCGGACTCGCAAAACTACTGACTGACCACGGCATCGATGTCAAGTACGCCATTCACCCTGTTGCTGGCCGGATGCCCGGGCACATGAATGTGCTCCTTGCCGAGGCGAACGTACCGTACAGCCAGATGCTGCAGCTCGAAGAGGCCAACCCGGCCTTCGACACCTGCGATGTGGCGCTCGTCGTCGGCGCGAACGACGTCACCAATCCGGCCGCTCGCCGCCCCGGCAACGCTGTCTCAGGGATGCCGATTCTCGACGTCGACCACGCCACCTCGGTGGTCGTCGTCAAACGGTCGATGAGTCCCGGCTACGCCGGCATCCCGAATGAACTGTTCTCAGCACCGCAGACCGGAATGCTGTTCGACGACGCCAAGAAGGCGCTGGGCGACATCACCCTCGCGGTGAAGCAGTACGTCACCACCTGACTGTGCCGCCGCGACCTGCGGCCGCGCCGCCGCACTCGAACCCGAACCAGAAAAAGAAAGAAGAGAACCATGACACTCGTCGCAGAACCGAACACGAGCAGTACAGAATCCGACAACCGTCAGCTCGGCAAAATCGGCACGACGTACACCCGGCCGGGCAGCGCTGGCAGCATTGTGCCGCTGAAGAGCAGGTACGAGAATTTCATCGGCGGCGACTGGGTCAAGCCGATCTCTGGCGAGTACGCCGAAGATCTCGCCCCGGCGACAGGATTGCCGATCGCCGAGTACACACATTCGGGTCACGCTGACGTCGACCTCGCCGTCTGGTCTGCCCAGCGCGCGTTCAGCACCTGGTCGGTTACGACCACGGCCGAACGCGCAGCCGTGCTGAACGCGATCGCCGACCGGCTCGAGCAGCATCTCGAAGATATCGCCGTAATGGAATCGTGGGAGAACGGCAAACCGGTCAGAGAGACCCTCGCCGCCGACATCCCGCTCGCCATCGATCATTTTCGATATTTCGCAGCCGCCATCCGCACGCAGGAGGGCACCATCAAGAAGCTCTCGAACAACCTCGTCTCGTACCATTTCTACGAGCCGATCGGCGTCGTGGCCCAGATCATCCCCTGGAACTTTCCCATTCTGATGGCCGCATGGAAACTCGCCCCTGCCCTCGCGGCCGGCAACACCGTTGTTCTGAAGCCTGCGAGCGCCACGCCGATCTCGATTCTGTACGTGATGGAGTTGATTCAGGATCTGCTGCCCCCGGGCACCATCAATGTCGTGAACGGCAGCGGTTCACTTCTCGGCCAGCACCTCGTCGAACACGAAGGTGTGGGCAAGGTCGCATTCACGGGATCGACCGAGACGGGCCGGCAGATCATGCAGTACGCGATCAAGAACATCATCCCGTCGACAATGGAGCTCGGTGGAAAATCCCCCAACCTGTTCTTCAACGACGTTGCTCGCGAGCACGACGACTACTACCGCAAAGCCATTGAAGGTTTTACGATGTTCGCGCTGAACAAGGGCGAGATCTGCTCCTGCCCGTCGCGTGCGCTGCTGCAGGAAGACCTCATGACGAACGGATTCCTCGACGATGCGGTCTCGCGAGTGAAGAGAATCAAGGTGGGCAACCCGCTCGACACCGAAACCGAGATGGGCCCGCAGAACAGCGCTGATCAACTTCAGAAGATCTCGGGCTACCTCGCCCTCGGGCCGCAGGAGGGCTGCAGAGTGCTCGCCGGGGGAGCTCGGGCTGAACTCGGCGGCGACCTGGCCGGCGGCTACTTCGTCGAACCGACCGTCTTTCAGGGCTCGAACGGCATGCGTGTCTTTCAGGAGGAGATCTTCGGCCCTGTCGTCACGGTGGCTCCGTTCGCCGACTACGACGACGCGATCCAGATCGCCAACGACACCATCTACGGGCTCGGCTCCGGGGTGTGGAGCCGAGACACCGACATCACGTTCAAGGCCAGCCAGGACATCCGCGCCGGTCGTGTGTGGGTGAATACGTACCACCAGTACCCCGCGGGTGCCGGTTTCGGCGGGTACAAGCAGTCAGGGTACGGGCGGGAAACCGACCAGCAGACCCTGCGCAACTATCAAGAGGTGAAGAACGTGCTCGACAACCACGACCCCGAACCCCTCGGCTTCTTCGTTTGAGTCGCAGAAGACGGCTTCAGGTCGACTCGAACCGAGTGTCGAGCGCCTGGAGCAGCTTCGAGCATGCCCGCTCGACTCGGGCGCAGGATGCGATCCAGAAGAGATGACCGGCGCCCGGCCGATGCGCGTTCAGACCCGCCCAGACGCAGGTCTCTACTACGCTTCGGCACCCTGTGACGATCGCACGGGTGACGTCAGGATACGCGCCGGTGAAGTGCTGAAGAGACGTAGCAACCGCATCGCAGATTGCCATGCAGTCCAAGGTGAGCAGAAAGACACTCCTGGAACCAGCGTCGCAATCGAACCGTACACACTCATCTGCACAGTCTGTTGCAGCTTCAGAAGCAATGGCGCATGCGTCGATGCACTCTGACAACTGTGCCCAGAGCGCCTCCCGCGCATTCACGATCTCCACTGACAAAACGATAGACAGGAGCGATTCCACATTCACCCGGTTGACAATTGCGGCAGAGTAGCTTTTTTCCACTCCCACTCGCGGCCTGTTGTCAGCTGAATTCGGCTGCACCGGCCGAACGTACGTCGTGCATGATGAGCACAGGGCAGTGAGCGCGCAGGGCGCAGGCCGCACTGACCGAGCCGAGGGGCAGGTCTGCGAGAGCGCCGTGGCCGTGATGACCGACAACAAGCATCTGCGATCCGACGCTTTCTGCGACCAATACGTGGGCCGCCACCCCCTCGAGCACCGACTGCGTGAACCACTCCGGGGTTCGGTCGCCGAAGACGGCGGTTGTCACGTGCCTCAGTGAATTCGTGGCGTCGGTCTCGGGTGAGGTCTCGTAGTTGGCGAGGCCACCGAAAGAGACGGGGGCACGCCACGTGATCACAGCATGCACCGGCGCGTCTAGCGAACCAGCCAAACGAACGGCTCGGCGCAGCGCATCGATGCTCTGCTCCGACCCGTCGATTCCCACCAGAATACGTGCCGCAGTGCGGGTACTCGGTGCCGGTGTCGCTGCATTTTCGAGTGTCTTCGTCATGTCTTGAGTTTTGTCGGTGTGCGGCGTCATCGGTAGGGCACAAGGTCACCTGCACGATCTGCGTGCGACCGACGCACGAAGCCGCGCGCGAAGCGGCGCGCGCGAAAGTGCAGGACCAACGACCCTGCCGCAGACGTACCCGGCTTTGTCAGTATGGCTTCGCCGGCAGAAATCTTGCACGCCTGATCCGGTGCATTGACCTCTTATGCCACCTGAATGCGAGACCGAGAGTGAGTACCATGACAACCGCAACACATCTCCGCCCGACCCGCGAGACCAGGCTGCGTAAAGCGAGCTTCCTCCCGCACCCTGCCGACACGTTCCCTGCCCTGTTTGCGTGGGACGAAAACGCAGAGGAGCTGTGGCGGCACAGTTCTGCCTCCCATCTCGCGGCGACCTTTTGTCGAGTCGCCGAGCTGTTGCACACGAATCCCGACGGCGAGATGGCGGCCGGCCAGTTTCAGAGCTTCGTGCACAGCTTCACCGAAGTCGGCGACAGCAGCACCGCGGTCATCCTCGGCCAGCAGGTTGTGAGCACACCGCGACCGATCGGTACCGCCCTGATTGTGAGCGCACCGTCGTGCGACCCTCAGACGGTGGCCGAAAATGTGGCGGCGGCACTGGCCGCCCGCAACTGCGTCGAGCTCGCACTGTTCGAACAGCCCCACCCCAGCCTCATCGCCATGATCGCGGCGCTGCACGGAGTGTTGCCGAACGGCGTCTTCACCGTCTTGAGTGAGCAGACCGGATGGGGCGGGCGGGGCCCCGAGACAGCGATTGTGATTCTCACCCCCGAGAATGCGTTCATGAACGACCGGCCGTGGGTGAGATCGGGCGCCACCAGCAATCGAAGAGCGCTGATGTCGTTCTACAGCCGCTTGGAGAACGAACCTGTAGAGGTCTGATCGGCTGTCTCGAGAGAGTCAGGGGCAGCCCCGCAGGCTGTGATTCAGGCGTCGCGGGTGCGTGCCTGCAGGTCGAAGATCGCCGCCTGGGTGCGCCGTTGCAGCCCGAGTTTGCTGAGCAGGCCAGACACATAGTTCTTGACCGTCTTCTCTGCCAATGACAGCTCGACGCCGATCTCACGGTTGGTCAACCCGTCAGCAATGAGGGTCAGTACCTGACGTTCGCGAGGGTTCAGGGAGCCGAGCCTCGGATCAGCTTCTGCCGTCGATTGCAGCCGTTGCACAACGCGTTTCGTCACTGTTCGGCTGAGAAGCACCCGGCCCGCGGCAACCGCCCGAATCGAGTCGATCAGCCCGCTGCCCCGGATGTCTTTCAGCACGTAGCCTGCCGCGCCGGCCAGAACGGCTGCCGAGATTGCGTCATCGTCGTCGAACGCCGTCAGCATCAGGCACCCCAGCTCGGGATGCTGCGATCGGAGGTCGCGGCACAGATCGATGCCGTTGCCATCGGGCAGTTGAACGTCAAGAACTGCGATGTCGGGCAGGGTCGCAGCGATACGCGTGCGGGCCTGCGCCGTGGTTGCGGCTTCGCCGACAACTTCGATATCAGGCTCGGCACTGAGAAGCGCGGCAATACCGCGTCGCACCAACTCATGATCGTCTAACAGAAATACTCGAATCACGGTTCAGCCTTCTACCTCGGGGAGGGGTACGCGCCACAAGAGGGCGGTTTCGCCCGGCGCTGACGTGACAGTGAAAGAACCCCCGCGGTCGGTTGCCCGCCTTCGGAGATTTCTCAGCCCGCTCTGGCGGCCGGCAGCTGGAATGCCGACCCCGTTGTCACGCACCACCAGCTCCACCTCGTCACCCAAGACGTGCAGCGTCATACTGGACTTCGTCGCTGACGCGTGCTTGGCAATGTTCGTCAGCGCTTCGCGGCACACGGCAACGACGTCGTCGGCCAACTCGTCGGTGATGATCAGATCGACCGGGCCCGCAAAAGTGACCTGCGGGGTGTCGATGAAACCGGCACCGAGTTCATTGATGAGGTCGAGCATCCGGTGCCGCATTGTCTGCTCAGAACTGGCCGGGCGCCCAGAAAGCGCGAAGATGATGGTGCGAATCTGGGCGATACTCGAATCGAGGTTGGCCACCGACTGAACGATGCGATCGGAGTCGGAGCGAGAACGAAGGCCACCCGCAACACTTTGCAGTTCGAGGCCCGTCGCGAAGATCTGTTGAATCACGTGATCGTGCAGGTCACGTGCAATGCGCGCCCGGTCTTCGAGCAGGGCCGAACGTTGACGGTCTGCGCGAGCCCGGGCCAGCTCCATCGCCAAGCTCGCCTGGCCGGCGAAATCCGCCGCCAATTCGAGGTCGCTCGAGATGAACGGGAGCCTCTCGGTGGTACGGACGACAACCATGAGGCCGCTGGCGACACCGTCGGAGAACAGCGGGATCGTCATCGCCGGGCCAGCGTGCAGGTCTGCCGAAAATCTCAGTTTCAACTCACCAGAGCCGAACAACCGAGGTTGGCCGCCCTCGAGCACGCCGCCGAGAGGCGATGTCGAGATCTGGTGTGTCTGGCCGGCGTGGACCAGCGGGTCGGTACCTGCAACCGTTTCGACAATCAGGGTATCCGGCCTGTCGCTCTGTACGAGCACGAAGACGAGGTCTGCTTCGGCCAGCGGAAGAACGCGGCTTGCCACCACAGAAATCAGATCGGTGTCATCAGAAGACAGCAGCGCCGACGTGATCTCAGCCGATGCTGCCGACCAGCGCTGGCGACGCCGCGTTTCGGCGAACAGGCGTGCGTTCTCGATCGCCACTCCCGCTGTTGCTGCCAACGCCGTAACGAGTTGCTCATCTTCGGCGCTGAACGAACCGGATGCCTGGTTCGAGAGGTACAGATTGCCGTACACCTCTGAGCGCACCCGTATCGGCACACCCAGAAAACTACCCATCGGCGGGTGGCCCACCGGAAAGCCAGAGGAGCGAGAATCAGCAGACAGCTGCTCCAACCGAATGGGTCGAGGATCATCGATCAACGCGCCCAACAGCCCATGGCCTTCGGGTAGGTGGCCGATGACACGAATGTCTTCTGGTGTCATTCCCACATTGATGAACTGTTCGAGACCGCCCTGCGGTGACAGCACCCCGAGAGCACCATACTGTGCTCCCACCAGTTCGACAGCGGCCGCGACAATACGCTCGAGCACCACCGGAAGGTCGAGCTGTTCGACGACGGCCTGATTCGCTCGGAGCAGAGCGCGAAGTCTGCCCTGGGTGGAGAGCACGTCTCGGGCTTTGCCAACGAGATCGGTGATGGCTTGGTCGAGTTGCCCGCGCTGCGCGTCGGGAAAGGAGAGAAACTCTTCACCAGTCATGCAGATACCGCCTCGGATAGCTGACGCCCCCGCGGTTCGTTGCCCACGACCAACCCCGGTACCCCGAGTGTAGCGCGGCCGGGGCAGCGACCGGCAGCAATGTCAGGACCAAAGCCTCTGCACTCGGCGACTGACAGCGGTCACGCTGGAAGGTACCAGAACCGCAACCACGCGTGCGTGAAAGAAGAAAGTAACCATGAGCGGCAACATCATCGTCGGTATCAACGAATCCGCACCCAGTCGGGCTGCAACGTCGTGGGCGCTCGACCACAGTGGCGTCGACAACGCCGAAGTCGTGCTCACCCACGTGATGACGGTCACCGACTCGCATGACGCACATATCGTTTCGGTTGCATCGGCACGCTTGGCCGACCATGCCCACACAGCACGCCTCGCGGCTCCACACGTCACAGTGTCATCTGAACTGCGCGTCGGAGACACCCTCAACGAATTGATCGAAGCGACCTCGGGCGGCGCAGCCGCGATCGTGATCGGTACCCACAAGACGGGCTTCGTGCAGGGTCGCGTTTACGGCTCGCGGTTCATTCAGCTCGCCGCGGCGGCCCACTGCCCGGTCGTGTTCGTACCCTCCAGTTCGGGTAGAAGCTCGCACACCGGCGTCGTTGTGGGCGTCAAAGGCGTTGAGCTCGACCGGACGGCACTGGCCTTCGCTGCCCGAGAAGCAGCATCGACGGGGAGCAGGCTGAGCATCGTTCACTGTTGGACTCTGCCCGACGTCGCCGACGAGACGTTCACGGCTCACACGAATCGGTCGATGCTTCAAGCGCTTCGTGCCGACAAAACGCTGGCCGCGGCCGAAGCCATCGCGCGCGCCGTCGAACCCGCCCTCACCATCAGAACGCGAAGCATCCGTCGCCCAACGGCGGAAGGACTGATCGAAACATCTGCGTCAGCGCTGCTGCTGGTTCTCGGGCAGAGCCAGCACGAAGGATCAGCGGGTCGAGTACTTGGCCACACCGTGCACGACGTGCTGATGAACCTCGCTGTGCCCACCGCGATCATGGCTGTCGATGCCCCCGCATACGCTACGGCCACCTGATGAACTCCCACGCCCGCCATCGCTTTTCGAGGAGCCAGAGCATGAATCCCTCCGCACAGTCCACCCCGTCGGCGTCGCAGCTCCCTGCGGCAGCCTCTCGGGCCGCCGACCGTAGCGCCGTTCTCTGCATCGGCGAATATGGCGCCGACGATGCCGCTGCCGCGTGGGCCGTCGAATACGCGAGTGCGCACGACCAGACGCTGACGCTGGTGCACGTCATCGACCCGCAGACGAACGACGACGCTCACCCTGCCACCCAAGCCGAAGTCGGTGCCGCCACCGAACTTCTCGAAACGACCGCAGACCATATTCGATTCACGAACCGAGCGCTTGACATCGTCGTGCATGTCTCGAACGGAAACGTGCACGACGAGATTCTGCGCCTCAGCGCGCCCGAAACTTTGCTCGTCTTCGGTGCGCCGGCCGGGCCAGGAGGATCGCGCGCCCGCAATTCGCTGGGCATCACTCTGGCGAGCACCGCGTACGGCCCAGTGGCTGTCATTCCAGCTCCAGACGCTCAAGCCCGGCAGGGTGTCATGGCTGCCGTCGATGGAACTGAGACAGCGATGACCGCAGCACTGTTTGCTGCGTCGGAGGCGGCGCTTCTCGGGCTCGAGCTACGCGTCATCAGCGTCTGGCGTGAACCTCCGATCTGGCAGGAGACATTCATCGACTCGCGCACCCGCAATGAACTGGAACGGGGTAACCGCGCTGTTCTGAACGCTGCCGTCGACCGGCTTCGTCTGGCGTTTCCGTCGCTGGCGGTGACCGGCCTGTTGTGCCACGCAGACACGGTAGAAGCGTTGGTGAGCGAGGCCCAGTCAGCGTCGCTGCTTGTCGTCGGTAGCCGCCAGAACCACGGCCTTCGCCGGCTGCTTCTCGGTTCGACAAGTCACGGCATTCTCACCAGCCTCCCGGCACCGACGATTGTGGTCGGAAATGTCACGTGAGCGAAGTGGCGACGTCGGCGCGATCACGACTCGGCGCTGCGGCAGCGATCGAACCGCATGAGGCCTGCGCCCTTGTCAGCTCCACACGAGATGGGCTCACTGCCGTGGAGGCCGAGGCCAGGCTGCGGTCGGACGGACCAAATGCTTTGCGAAGTCACCGCGCTCACCCATGGAGGGTGCTCGGGCGCCAACTGAAGAGCCCTATCCTCTTGCTGCTCTTCGTCGCAGCGGGGGTATCCGTTTTTGTTGGCGAGGGTACGAATTCCCTCATCATCGGTGTCATTCTGGTGGCCAGCATCGGTTTGGGGTTCGTGAACGAGTTTCGTGCAGAACGTGCTGCGGATGCCCTGCACGATCAGGTGCGGCACACGGCGGTCACCCTCCGCGACGGGCACGCAGTCGAGATCGACGTCACCCGGCTGGTGCCCGGAGACGTCGTAGAACTGTCGATCGGCGCCGTGGTGCCCGCCGACATCCGACTCCTCGATTCGCGCAATCTGTCGTGCGATGAGGGCATTCTGACCGGTGAGTCGCTGCCGGTCGAAAAGGCCCCGGCTCCATGCCCGCCGGGTGTCGGGGTGGGCGAACTCAGTTCGTGCGTGCTGATGGGCACGATCATCCAGTCAGGAACCGCGACGGGTATCGTCATCACCACCGGGCCGGCGACCGAGTTCGGACAGATCGTGGTGGGGCTCGGCACCCAGCAGCCCCAGACCGAGTTTCAGCGCGGGCTCGGCACATTCTCGGTGCTTCTGCTCGAGGTGGCGGTCATCTTGACGACCCTCATCTTCGCAGCGAACTTGCTTCTTCACCGCTCTGTGATCGACTCCCTGCTGTTCTCGCTGGCCATAGCGGTGGGCATCACCCCTCAACTGCTGCCCGCCGTGGTCAGCGCCAGCCTGGCAACAGGTTCTCGGGCTCTGGCTAAACGCAAGGTGCTGGTGAAGCGTCTGGTGTGCATCGAAGACCTCGGCGACATGGACATGCTCGTCACCGACAAGACAGGCACGCTCACCGAAGGGCGGATCAGTTTCACCGCCGCGCTAGCTGTGAACGAGAAGGCGATCTCCATCGAGCGAGTGCTCGAGCTCGGTCTCCTGGCTACCGAGACCGATTTCACCGCCCTGCCCGTCTCTACGATCGGTTTGAATCCGTTGGATGCGGCGCTGTGGAATTCACCACTGTCTGCGGCAGTGCATCCCGAGACCTACCGTCGAATCGACTCGCTGCCCTTCGACCACGAACGACGCATGACCACCGCCCTCGTCGAGTGCCCGGAACCCTGGCAGCGGCTCATCGTCACGAAGGGATCACCCGAAGACGTTCTTCGAATCTGCACTGATGTTCCCGCATCGGCTCAAGCGCTGCTGAGCAGCCAATACTCAGCTGGCGCGCGTGTTGTTGCGGTTGCGGTGAAAGCTGCGGGGGAGGTGCGGCACCTGAGCGCCACCGATGAGATCGGCCTTACCCTGGCCGGGTTTCTGGTCTTTCTCGACAAGCCCAAACCTGATGCTCGCGACTCGCTCGAGAGGCTTCGACAGCTGGGCGTGAGCGTGAAAATTGCTACCGGAGACAACGCTCTCGTAGCAGAGAAGGTGCTCGAAGACATCGGACTCAGCTCAGGGGGCACTCTCACGGGCAGCGATATCGACGCGATGACCGACGCCGACCTGAAGATCGCGGCGGCGGCTGCGACAATATTCGCGCGGGTGTCACCAGAACAGAAAGCCCGTGTGATCACAGCGTTGCGGCACACTGGGCGGGCAGTCGCGTTTCTCGGAGACGGAGTGAACGACGCGCTGGCCCTGCACCAGGCCGACATCGGTATCTCGGTTGAGACCGCGGCAGACGTCGCCAAAGACGCCGCCGACGTGCTCCTTCTCGACAAAGACCTCGGCGTTCTCGCCGATGGTGTCATCGAGGGGCGCCGAATCTTTGCCAACACCATCAAATATGTGCTGATGGGCAGCTCGAGCAATTTCGGCAACATGTTCAGCGCCTCAGTCGCCTCAGTCGTACTCCCGTTTCTGCCCATGCTTCCGGGGCAGATCCTGCTGAACAATCTGCTCTACGATTCGGGCCAGCTCGCTATCCCCACCGACACGGTGGATGCAGAACAACTACAGGCTCCCGCTCACTGGAACATCGGCTACATCAGACGCTTCATGTTGCTGTTCGGGCCCATCAGTTCCTTGTTCGACTTCGCGACGTTCGCGCTGATGATCTTCGTCTTCCACGCTCAGCAGAGCGAATTCCAGGCCGGCTGGTTCATCGAGTCGATCGCCACACAGACCCTGATCATCTTCGCGATCAGAACCCGACGAGTGCCCTTCTTCCGAAGCCGGCCATCCGTCGCCCTGACCCTCGCGTCGCTCGGCGTGGTGGTCGTCGGCGTCTGGCTTCCGTATTCGCCCGTATCGGGTCTGCTCGGCTTTCTGCCACTGCCCGTTCCATTCTTTCTCGCCCTGGTGGGGATGGTGCTGGCCTATCTGGTGCTGGTCGAGGGCGCGAAGCACTGGTTCTTCTCCCGCCCAGCCCAGGCGCTCACCGCTGCCCCGAACCGGCGTGTTCGCGGCTACCGGCACCGCATCGATCGCAGGTCTGCTCGTTTCACCCCGAAGAGCACTGCTGGGACCTTCGGCCCTAGTGGCGCCAGCACTGCTGCGAGACAGTGGGGGCACGGTACCAACACCAGTTCGCAGGCGGGCACACCGCAGCGCACCTCGACAGAGAGAGTCTGACCTCATGGACGCCCTTGACATCGCTCGCTGGCAATTCGGCATCACAACCGTCTACCACTTCTTGCTCGTGCCACTGACGCTGGGCCTCGGCCCGACGCTCGTCATCATGCAGACCATGTGGGTGCGCACCGGCAACGAGCGGTACCTCCGCATGGTGAAGTTCTGGGGCAAGCTCTACCTGATCAACTTCATTCTCGGCGTCGCTACGGGGCTCGTTCAGGAGTTTCAGTTCGGCATGGCGTGGAGCGAATACTCCCGATTCGTCGGCGACGTGTTCGGCGCGCCGCTCGCCATGGAGGGACTTCTGGCGTTCTTCTTCGAGTCGACCTTCCTCGGCCTGTGGATCTTCGGCTGGAACCGGCTGCCCAAGCGCATCCATCTCGCCTGCCTCTGGATCGCGGTAGCCGGCTCCTGGGTCTCAGCGTTCTTCATCATCGTCGCCAACTCGTGGATGCAGCATCCTGTCGGCGTAGCGCTGCAGAACGGCCGCCCGGTCATGAACGATATCTGGGCTGTGCTCACCAACAACACGGCCCTGCTGGCATATTCGCACACGATCTTCGGCTCACTCGCCGTCGCCGGCGGCTTTCTCCTCGGCATCGCCTGGTACCACCTCTGGCAGAGACGCAGAGACGGTATCGACACTGTCGACGCCGACAAACGCGTCATCGTCGGTGAGGCGCGCGAGATCGTCGGACGAGACAAGGCCGACCACAGGGTCTGGATCACGTCGTTGCGAATCGGAGCGGTCGTGGCCATCGTCGGGTTCGCGGCCGTTGCTGTCACGGGTGACATGCAGGCGAAACTCATGTTCGAGCAGCAGCCGATGAAGATGGCGGCGGCCGAAGCAGCGTGTCAAACCGGAACCAGCTTCAGCGTCTTGACGATCGGAGACGTTGGGGCGACTCAGAACTGCGACAACGTGGTCGGTGTGATCGAGATTCCCGGGCTGCTCTCATTTCTGGCCACGGGAACGTTCGACACCCAGGTGAAGGGCGTCAATGATCTGCTGCCCGAGTATCAGGCGAAATACGGCACAACCATTCCCGACAGTCCTGTCTATGGCGCACAGGCGGGGCAGAGCATTCAGTACGTACCCGTCATGCAAGTGACGTACTGGGGATTCAGGCTGATGATCGGCTTCGGAATCCTTGCCGCATTCGCAGCTCTGGTCGCGCTGTGGCTGACCCGAAAGGGCACCGTGCCCGAATCGAAGTGGCTGATGCGGCTCGCTGTGTTCGGTATCCTCGCGCCGTTCGCCGCGAACGCCGCCGGCTGGGTCTTCACAGAAATGGGCCGGCAGCCGTTCGTCGTCGCACCAAACCCCACCGGCATCGACGGTGTCTTCATGTTCACCCAGGCGGCCGTCTCTCCCGGAGTCTCACTGGGGGAGCTGCTGTTCTCTGTGATCACTCTGACCGTGGTGTACGCCGCACTGCTCGTGGTCGAAGTGCGTCTGCTCTTCAAATATGCCCGCGGTGGTGTCGCCGCAGCTGCCCCCGAGCTCTTCGAACACGATCACGACGGCGACCCGGGTGCGGGCCCAGGCCATGACGCCGACGGTGACCGCTCCGGCGACGTACTCGCATTCGCCTACTAGACAGAAAAGACGAGACACCGCTATGGATGCCCTACCCACCATCTGGTTCATCGCGATCGCCGCGCTCTGGATCGGCTACCTGCTGCTCGAAGGATTCGACCTCGGAGTCGGCATGCACATGCTGTTCACCGCTCGAACCGACACCGAGCGCCGCGTCATGCTGAACTCAATCGGCCCCGTATGGGACGGCAACGAGGTCTGGTTGATCACGGCTGGCGCTGCGACGTTCGCCGCGTTCCCGCTCTGGTACGCCTCACTGTTTTCCTCGCTGTACCTTCCGTTGACCATCGTGCTCGTCGGGTTGATCTTTCGCGCGGTCGCCATCGAATACCGCGGCAAAGGCACCAGCGTTCGGTGGACAGGGGCCTGGGATCGCTCGATCGGCGTCGGATCGCTCATCGTGGCGTTCGGCATCGGTGCCGCCCTCGCCCTCACCACAACGGGTCTGCCCATCAATGCGAACGGTGACCGCGTCGGCGGCGCATTCGCCTGGTTCACTGGCTACGCGGTACTCGGTGGCTTCGCCGTGGTGGGGTTCTGTCTCGTGCACGGTGCCGTGTTCCTGGCTCTGAAAACCGATGGCACGGTCAGGCAGAAGGCCAACCGTTTCGTCACGCGGTGGGCTCCGATCGCGTTGCTCCCCATTGTCGGATGGGTTCTCGCGGTGCAGTTCACCAGCGGAAGGCTCTCTTGTCTGCTTCTCATCGCGGGTGCCGTCGTTGCCGTGAGCTGGGCGTGGATCAGTGCTCGCCGCGGAAGCGAAGGCAAGGCGTTCCTCGGCCTGTCGATCTTTCTGGTGCTCGGCGCGGCATCGATCTTCGCGAACGTCTTTCCCGTTCTCCTGCCGTCGACCATCGACTCCGCATTCTCACTGACGACGAGCAACGCGGCCAGCGGAAGCTACACGCTGTCGGTGATGACGGTGGTCACCGCAATCGGGCTGCCTCTGGTGCTCGTCTACCAGGGCTGGACATATTGGGTCTTTCGTAAGCGCATCAGCGACACGAACATTCCCGCAGCGCACACCGTGGTGGATGCCGTGCGCACATGACGGTGGCAGAGACCAAGCCCAACGCCGAGGCGCACATCGTGTACCTGCTCGGCCTGATCAGTGCGGTCAGGGCACTCTCGCTCGTCATGATTGCCGGTGCTCTGGCCGCGGGCCTGGGCGGCCTCGCGACGGGCGCGGCCGACCTGCCGTCTGCGGCCCTCTGGGGCGCTGGCGGTGCGGTGCTGCGTGCTGTGTCCAGCTGGGCCAGCACCATCGCCGCATCCCGCGCCGCAGTCGGCGAAAAGGAGCGACTGCGACAGGGCATCGCCCGCACCGCCCTCGATGATCCGAGTATCAGCGTGGGCTCAGCCGCAGTTCTGGCCACCCGCGGGCTCGACCACGTCGACGCTTACTATTCGACCGTGCTGCCGGCGGTCACGAACGCCGCCGTCATTCCTCTGCTGATCGGCGCACGCATCCTGTTCGCCGACTGGCTCAGCGCACTGATCGTGGTGGTCACGCTTCCACTCGTCCCCATTTTCATGGCGCTGATCGGGATGCATACCCGCGACAGGGTCGACGCCGCATCTCGCGCTCTGGGCCGGCTCTCTGATCATCTCGTCGAGCTCGCACGCGGGCTGCCTGTTCTCGTGGGCCTCGGCCGCGCCGATGAACAGCGCGACGCCTTGCACGCCGTGTCCGACTCGTATCGCGTCGCCACTGTTCGCACGCTGCGCACGGCATTCATATCGTCGCTGGCACTGGAACTCATCTCGACGATCTCGGTGGCTCTGGTCGCCGTCACTATCGGATTCAGGCTGATGGGCGGCACTCTCACCCTCGAAATCGGCCTGCTCGTGCTCATACTGGCTCCCGAGTGCTTTGCTCCGTTTCGTGAAATGGGCGCGGCCTTCCATGCCGCACAAGAGGGCCGTTCCTCCCTTCGATCGGCCCGAGACCTCATCGCCCGACGCCCCCGGCTGAGCATCAGTCGACCCGGACCCGATCTGCGACTCGAAGAAGTGAGCGTGCATTTCGCGGGGCGCGACTACGCGACCCTCGACCGACTGACCCTCGCAATCGCGAAGAACACGACAACTCTTCTCACCGGCCGAAGCGGCAGCGGCAAATCGACTGTTCTCGCGGTGCTGGCCGGCCAGCTGGGCGCGGGAGCACCTGAGTATGAGCTCACCGGATGCGTCACGGGCGTCGACGCCGACCGCATTGCGTGGATGACACAGCATCCGCACACCGTTCTGCCGACGGTACGTCACGAGCTCGAACTCTATGGCGGTACCGCCGCGATCGAGCGACCCGAGCGCGTCGCCGAGGTGCTGGAATCTCTCGACCTCACGGGGTTCTCCGATGTCGACCCCGCCCAGTTGAGCCCGGGGGAGCTCCGCCGGGTTGCCTTCGCCCGTGTTCTGCTGCGGGTCGATGACGGAGCCGACCTCGTACTGCTCGACGAACCCACTGCCCATCTCGATGAAACGAATGCCGAGCGAATCGAGCGGCTCATCGCCGGGCTCAGCGGCCGGGTGACCATTGTGATGGCCAGTCATGAGGCTGGCGTCGCGCGCATCGCCGACACGGTCATCCATCTGGGCTCCCCGAGCGGGTTGCGTGATACACCGCACCGCGGCGGCACAGACGGCGCGGGCGAGAACGGTCACCACGATTCAGCCATGAGCAGCCCAGAGCAGCTCGCCCTCTCAGATCAGCACGCGGTAGCCATGCAGGCCGACCAGCCGTCGCGCCGCCCGCTCGTGACGGCAACTCTCGGAGAACTTTGGAGGTTCTTGCGCCCCGCACGTGGCCACTACGTCGGCTCCATTCTTCTCGGCACCCTCTCGACCCTCTTCGCCGTCTCACTCACCGCTGTGTCGGGCTGGCTGATCGTGCGAGCCAGCCAGGAACCCGAAGTGATGTACCTGCTCGTCGCCATCATCGGCGTACGGTTTTTCGGTATCGGTCGCTCGGCTCTGCGCTACTGCGAGAGGCTTGTCGGTCACGACGCGATTTTTCGGTCTGCCACCGACCTGCGCGTGCGCCTCTGGAGTGCACTGGCCGAAAACGGCGCGCGTTCCC
The DNA here is from genome assembly GCF_035018625.1 of Subtercola sp. RTI3. NCBI lineage: Bacteria > Bacillati > Actinomycetota > Actinomycetes > Micrococcales > Microbacteriaceae > Subtercola > Subtercola sp. RTI3. The sequence continues at coordinate 177,014 of NZ_JASJXO010000001.1, forward strand.
GCAGCCTGTTTCGGGGCAGCACGGCTCTTGACCTCTTGGTCAATGCTACCGACGACATCCGCGACCTCAGCTACAGAGCAGTGATGCCTCTGGCAGTCGGCACGATGACCGCCGTCGCCGTTCTCGTCGCCGTCGGTCTGCTTCGGTGGCAGTTTTTGCCCGTCATTCTGGCGCTGTTCATTGTGTGCCTCGTAGTGATTCCCTGCGCCGTTCTCGTCGCCGATCGAAACGTGACCGAGCGTCAGCGGCACCGACAGCGCGACATGCTGCGCCGCTTCACGTCGATGCTCGGCGCCGCAACCGACCTGACAACGAACTCGGTCGACACGACCGTACGAGCCGACCTGCAGCGGCTCGATGCCGAGGTGACGAAGGATGCCCGGCGAATCGCCTGGGTATCGGGATTCGGTCATGCTCTGACAATTCTCGCGTGCAGCGCCACCTCGATCGTGATGCTGGCGGCGGTCTGGCAGAGCGTGGCGGCACGCGCCCTGCCGCTCGAAATCGCCGCCGTTCTGGTACTGCTCCCACTCGCACTTGTCGAGCCGTTGGCGGCTGTCGTCGACGCGGTACTCCAGTGGCCATCGCTCGCGTCTGCACTTGCCAGAACCACCGATTTCTGTAGCGGCGGAGAACCGCGCGTCGTCGAGAACCCGCATCCGCTCGGCCGGGTGCAGCGGCTCGAAGTTCGTGAGCTCGCCGCCAGCTGGCCCGGGCATCCGCAACCCGTCTTCGAGAGTGTCTCGTTCACGGCGCGCACGGGGGAGTGGGTGGTCGTTGAAGGGTGCTCGGGTTCAGGGAAGTCAACGCTGTTGAGCATTCTGCTCGGCGATCTTCTGCCGCACGCAGGCAGCTACCTGATCGGGGGAGCCGACGTTTCGACGGTCGAAAGTGACGACCTGCACCGCCACATCACCTGGTGCCCTCAGCAGGGTCATCTGTTCGATTCGACCCTGCGCGCCAACCTGCTGCTGGCGCGGGAGCGCAGCGACGCCCCGAGCGATGCCGAGATGCTGACCGTTCTGCGGCGAATCGGGCTCGATTCGCTGGTCGCCGAGCTGTCGAACGGTCTCGACACGCGACTGGGCCCCGAAGGCAGCTACCTCTCAGGGGGCCAGCGTCAGCGCGTGGCGGTGGCGCGGGCCGTGCTCGCCCGCTCCGACGTTGTGCTGCTTGACGAGCCCACCGCCCATCTCGGTTCTGACGACGCGCTGACACTGCTGGCCGACTTACGGCAGGCTCTCGCCGACAAGATCGTCGTTCTGATCACCCACCACAGCGCCGAGGCCCTGCCAGGCGATGTGCGGGTGCGACTGGGGGCTCCGGCGCGAGCGTTGGAATCCTCGGCAAGAGGGCGCTAAACCGCCAGGCGCCCGCCGTCGACGGGCAGAACGGCGCCGTGGATGTGACGAGCCGAATCTGACACCAGAAAGACGATCGCATCGGCTATGTCGGTGGCCGCGCCGGGATGTCCTGCCGGAGTCGTGGCGGCGAGCTGATCGAGGCCCTCACCCATGCCGGCGGTTCCCTCGGTGCGGGTCGGCCCGGGGCTCACCGCATTGACTCGCACGCCGTGCCCTCCGAATTCTGCGGCCCACGCCTTGGTGAGCAGTTGCAGCGCGGCCTTGCTTGAGCCGTACAGGGCCATGCCGGGCATCCCGAAGTTCGCGACCATTGTCGAGATGTTCACGATTGCGCCTGAGCCCTGCGCTATCATCGCTGGAGCGAGGCCGGCAACGAGCAGGAACGGTGCTTTCACGTTGATCGCAGCGACACTGTCGATTTGCTCATCGGTGACGTCGACTGTCGGCCCGAATGGAAAGACGCCTGCATTATTGACCAGGATGTCGACGTGACCGCCGCCGAGTTCGAGCGCCCGTGCGATGAGCTGACGCACGCTCGAGGCGTCTGAAAGTTCGACGGCGACGAAATCCGCGGTGCCGCCGGCCTGGCGGATGGCGGCCACAGCCGCCTGCCCACGGGTGATATCGCGCCCGCTGATGATGAGCCGGGCGCCTGCAGCGGCAAGCTTGTCTGCGGTGGCGCGGCCGATGCCGCTGGTCGATCCGGTGACGAGGGCGGTCTTGCCCGTGAAGTCGTATGTCATGAAACTCTTCTCTCAGTGGATGGTGATATCGCAAGAGTGGACGAGACAAAATGGAGTGGCAACTACAAAACGGATATAGTCATCACATGGCCGTATCGAATCTCGAGTACCCTGCAGTTCGCACCTTCACAGCGAAAGGCCTCGCAACGCGTGAACGAATCGTCGTCGCCGCAAGTTCATTGATGCTCGAGCACGGTGTCGACGCGGCGAAGCTCGAAGACATTCAGGCCGAAGCGCGCGTGAGCGCCTCGCAGCTGTACCACTATTTCGAAGACAAAAGCGCCCTCATCCTCGCGGTGATCGACCACCAGACCGACGCGGTTCTCGGCATGCACCGGCAGATTCTCGTGCGGCTCGACAGCTTTACTGCCCTGCAGGAGTGGCGAGACCTGATCGTCGCGTCAATCGAGTCGAACCAGTGCGTGGGCGGGTGCCCGCTCGGATCATTGGCGAGCGGACTCGCCGAGTCTGACCCGCTTGCACGGGCGGCCCTCGCGAAATCGTTCGCCGAGTGGCAACGGATGCTTCGCGTGGGCCTTGAGACGATGCGCGATCACGGCGAGTTGCGGGCCGACATCGATGCCGAATCTCTCTCACTGAGTATTCTCGCCAGCGTGCAGGGCGGACTGCTGCTGAGCCAGACCCGCCGCGACTCAGACGCGGTTCGCGCTTCTGTCGACATGGCAATCGCCTACCTGAAGACGCTCAGGTGACATCGCGCTGTGATCGCTTTTCTTCTTCGTCATGAAATGGGTTTGGCAGCGCGCTCGGGTCGCTGATAATGCACATTATGTCAAGTAAAGTGTTGGGCCAGCCCCCCAACCGCTGCTCGGCGGAGGAAAAAACGCAATCGGCGGCCCTGGTTCACACCGCGGCGAATACAGCAGAGGTATGAACGAGGGCCGCCGATTGGGTGCTTCCGGAGCGATTCTGGCGAGGCGAGCGCAGCCTACCGTCCGCGGTAAGGCACAGTCGCGATCCGTTACCGCGTGAGAACGACCTGAGCGGCAAGCTGGCGTCTGTCAGAGTCTGGGCAGCCTCGCCAGTGCGGTGTCAGCCGAACCCTCGCTGACACCGAGGTCATCAATGAGCAGAGCACGGGCGGGAGCGTGGTCGCCGCTCTTGAGGGCCTGGTAAGCCGAGTCGGCCTTCTCCCCCAGCGCCTCGGTGGGTTCTTTTGTCACGCCGAGCTGGTCGGCGGGTTCTTGGGCTGTGTCAACACCGTAGACCGTCGTGATCGCGCGTGGCAGACGGTAGCTGCTGAGGTATCCGAGGTTCATGTTTGTACCTTTCCCTTGCAGTCGGGTGCAGGCGTATTGCCTGCGGGTTTCAGCGAACGGGTCGCTCAGCGGTTCACGGCGCGGCGGCCGCCGACGCGCGTGTAGATGAAAAGCACGATGATCGCGCCGATGACGGAGCCGATGATGCCGGCGGGCTGAAAGAAGCCGTCCATCGGGTCGTGCTGGAAGATCAGAAAGCCGAGGAAGCCGCCGACGAAAGAGCCGATGATGCCGAGCACGATCGTCATCAGAACAGACATGTGCTGACGGCCGGGGATGATGAGTCTGGCGAGGGCGCCGGCGATGAGGCCGATGACGATGAGGCTGATGATGAGACCAAGCATGATGTTTGTCCTTCTGGTTGTAGGTGGGTGGTACGTGTAAGAGCAAACCAGCCTAGAAGGCGTACCGGACCACCCCAAGGGGTGGTCTTTGACGAACCCGTGTGATGTACCTTCGAATCATGAGTGGATCGACACACCCGGCCCCCCTGCGCATCGCGCTCGTGGACGACTACGACGTTGTTCTGTCGGGCCTGGCGCACATGTTCGACCAGTGTCGCGACCGTGTCGTGGTCTGCGAGATCGATGCGAATGCCCCGCTTGACGACGTGGTCGACATCGTTCTGTATGACTCGTTCGCCCAACCCGAGTCAGACCAGCAAGAACTTGGTGCGCTGGTTCGAAATCCGCGGGCAAGTCGGGTCGTTGTCTACACCTGGAACTTTCAGCCCGCACTTCTGAGTAGCGCCCGGCAGCAAGGCATCCACGGTTACCTTTCGAAAACCCTTCCGGCCAGGGATTTGGTTGCGGCCCTCGAGTCGGTTCACGCAGGCGAGATCGTCATCAGTACGCCGCCGCCGCGAAGCGGAAGCGCTATGGGCCTTGACTGGCCCGGCCGGAGGGAGGGTTTCACCGACCGCGAATCCGAGATCCTGGCGCTCATCACGCAGGGCAAGAACAATGCCGACGTTGCGTCGCTCACATACCTCAGCCCTAACACCGTGAAGTCATACATCCGGAGCATCTATCGCAAGATCCGCGTGACGAGTCGCACCCAGGCCGTTCTGTGGGGTGTCGCTCACGGATTCACGCCCGATCACCACCGCATCGACCACTGGCTCGGCGGGCCCTGAAGCCCGGTACACGCGCCCCGAAACATCACTTTTGTGCACCACTGACGAGCAGTTCTGCTGCATGTGAGCTAGTGCTTGCGCAGACCGTAGGTCGTGAGCACATTTCCTTTGCTGGTGGTGCTTGAGCGGAGTAATACGAGTGGCGTGATCGGATCGTTGGTGGTGAAGAGATGCCGCCCAGCTCCGGCAATCACCGGATGGGTTATGAGCGTGAGTTCGTCGAGCAGACCCGCGAAGAGCAGGTGCCGTACGAGGGAGATGCCGCCCATGAGGCTGATCTCGCCGCCGTCGATGTTCTTCAGATGGCGGATGAACGTGTCTAGATCGCCTTCGATCAATTCAGAATTCTGCCACTCGAGAGTGCCCGAAAGCGTGTTCGACGCCACGAACTTCTGTACCGGGTTGATGAAGATGGCGAATGGATCATCCGGCCCGGCGTTCGGCCAGTACCCCGACCACTGCTGGTATCCGATCCTGCCGAGGATGACCGAATCGACTCTCGCCAGCAGCGAGCCCATCTCGTCGCCGAGCTCCGCGTCGAAGCTGTCGCCCTGCCACAGGTTTGGCGCTTCGACGACCCCGTCGATCGAATGAAACAATCCCGCACTGAGTTTTCTCATCGGTTACCTCCAGTACAAAACAGGCTACCCGGCCAGGCGCTGTCGCACGATATCCCGGGTCGCGAGGGTGACCACCGCATCCGTCGGCGCTCATGCACTTACTCAGCGGGTGCTCGGGAGCATCCTGCAGCCTGAGGCGCGCCTGGATCTGGTGAATGGTGGTCGCAGCTGACGACTGCGGGTGGGCCGTTGTGATGGGTTTTGGTCAGGTCAAGCCCTGCCCGTTCCGTCCAGATGTGAGAAGAATGGTGGATGTTCCGTCGGCTCGCGGCGGTGTTCTCTGAGACGGGTGTGCACGATGGTATCCAAAGTCAGATCGACCGTCCGGCTCGGCCTGTCAAGGCCCCTACTACCCGACTGCTAATTCGCTGCCGCTGCGTAGATTGGCAACATGACATCTCGGTGGACTACGTCGAACATTCCTGACCAGACCGGAAAGACCATCATTGTCACCGGAGCCAACAGCGGCCTGGGCGAGGCAACCGCTAACGCCCTGGCCGCACACGGTGCGCGGGTCATTTTGGCGTGCCGCGACACAGACAAAGGTGCCGCCGCGGCCAAGAAAATGAACGGTGACGTGACAGTGCGAGAACTTGACGTCGCTGACCTCGATTCCGTCCGCAGCTTCGCAGACCAGACCGGCCAGGTGGATGTGCTGATCAACAACGCCGGGGTGATGGCCACTCCCGAACAACGCACGGCGGACGGATTCGAGCTTCAACTCGGAACGAACTATCTGGGTCACTTCGCTCTCACCGGCCTGCTGCTACCGCACATAACCGAACGCGTCGTGATGGTGTCGAGCCTCGCGCACATCATCGGGCGGATCGACTATGACGATCCCAACTGGCGTACCCGCAGCTACCGGCGTTGGCCAGCATACGGGCAGTCCAAACTCGCCGATCTGATGTTCTCGTACGAACTGCACCGACGCCTGCAGGCCTCGGGATCCACGCTGCGATCGATCGCGGTGCATCCGGGCCTGGCCCGCACCGCACTGCACACCCACACCGATTCGGTGCAGAGCGGGCTGATCGCCGCTCTCACCAGCGTCGGCCAGAACAGCGCACGAGGAGCGCTCCCTTCGTTGTTCGCCGCAACCGCCCCGGATGCCGCAAGCGGCCACTACTACGGCCCGAGTGGACCCGGAGAGATTCGCGGCTACCCTCGCCCCGCGTTCTCGACACCGGCGTCTCGCAATGTTCAGGCCGCCGCCGCACTCTGGGATCTTTCTGAAACCCTGACGGACGTGCACTTCTTGACGCCGATTCCAGCTGGCACCGAATCAGTCCCTGTCGGTGGCGCGGCAACGGGCAGAGAAAAAGCTTCGTGGCTGACGGCGGGCGCTGTATTGGGGGCTGCTGTTCTCACAGTGGCTTTGCGGCGTTCCCGACGCTGATCGCAGGTCGTGAGCACCAAAGGAGGGGGTGCGTGCACAGCCCGCACCCCCTCCTTTCTGTATTCATATGGCTCGCGGAGGCGATCTCCTGGTCATGCACCGGCATCCGGTTCTCAGACGCTGATGGTTTTCCGATCCCCACTCTGCTCAGCCGAGCTGACCTGGATCTTTCGCGGCTTCGCTTTCTCGCTGACGGGCATCACGACGGAGAGCACACCGTTGTCGTAACTTGCCGAGATGTGCTCGGAGTCGACGCCCTCGCCCAGGCTGAACTGTCGGAGGTAGGTGCCGTGCGGTCGTTCTTCGGCCAACCACTTCACTCCGTCCTGGCTTTCCGCGCTGCGCTGAGCTCGGATCGTGAGCAGCTGACCATCGACGTCGACATCGACTGAACCCGGGTCGACCCCGGGGAGATCGGCGTTCAGCACGTACCGGTCGCCGTCACGATAAAGGTCCACAGGCATGAACCGGGGACCGGGGCGGAACTGGAGCAGGTTGCCGGTGAGGCGGTCCAATTCGCTGAAAGGATCAAAAGACATTGCCATAATGAGGATTCCCCTTCCTTGTAGTTGAGTCCCTATGACTCAACTTCCGAAAGATATTAACTCCACAAAGCGGGTGCACGCAACATACAGTCAAAATTTTTTGGGCCTTTTATGTCGCACCGGGAAAGCTGCCCCTCGCGTACCGTCCGGAGTGAACCGAGCCGGTCTACGTGTTTCGGCGGCAAAGCAATGGAAGTCGCCTTCGATGCCCGCACTCATTGTCATCCCTGGTCCGAGTGTGCTCTTCGTCATCGGACGATCGCTCTCGCTTGGTCGGAGGGGTGGATTCCTCAGCGTGCTCGGCAACGCCATCGGCATGCTGCCCGCCGTCGCACTGGTGTCGGCCGGAGTTGGTTCGACTACTCCGCGAAGGCTTCACCGTGGGTGCCACGAATCCCAAGTCGATCGTTTTCTTCGTCGCGGTCCTCCCCCAGTTCGTTGCCTACGACATAGGCTCCGTGCCTTTGCAGATGGCGCTCCTCGGACTGGTCTTCTTCGTTATCGCCCTCGCGAGCGACAGCGCATGGGCCTTCACCGCAGGCACCGCCCGCAACTGGTTTGCACGCAACCCCCATCGTCTCGCTCGAATGAGCGCCGGCGGGGGCGCCATGATGATCGGCCTCGGCGGAACGCTTGTACTTACGGGAAACAAATCCTGATGCGCCGCTAGCCCGCACCAGTTGTCAACGCGCTTCTCAGTACTCGTGAAAATACCGCGACGAGCTAACCGAGGCTGCGCAACAGGTAGTCGAGCTGGTCTTGAGTGAATGCGCCCGGATGCCGAATCACGACCTGACCGCCAGGATCCAACACGACGGTGTATGGGAGTCCCGTAATCGCGTAGCGGCCAGCAACCGCGCCCGTGGCGTCGGAGACCACGTCGTAGGTCGTGCCGAATCGTTGGGTGAATGTGTGGCCCGCCGCGGTCTTGTCGTCGACGTCGACCCCCACAAATGCAACACGGCCGCCGAGAAGACGATATTCCGATTCGAGGGCGGGCATCTCAGTGGCGCAGGCCGTGCAGGTACTCCCCCAGAAATTGATGACCGTGTATTTTCCCGCGTCTGCACGCGTGGAGACGGTGGTTGACGGGTCGCTGAGCTTCGGCAGTTCGACAGGCGCAGGGGTCGACCCGAGCTCCGTGTTGTCGGTGCTCGCCGACACAACACCGTGGCCCGAGACGGTGGTGCGTTTCCCGGCCGGCAGAAGATCGTCGGCGACCCGGGCCACAGCGTACGCGAACGGCGCGGTGTCAGCAGATTCTGTGCCGAACTCCCCGAGCCGCGTCTCGTTGCCAGAGGGGTCGATGAAGAAGATCTCCGTGCCGTGCTGAACGGTTCTGTCAGCGGGGTCGAGCTGAATGGGCACGCCGTACGCTGCAGCCACCGCAGAGAGCACCCCGGGCGTGCCCGTACCGAAATACCAGTTAGCGGTGTTGCCGAGGCCCTGCTGATCACTCCACTGTTTCACCGTGGCCGGAGCCGGGAAATACGGGTTGGCATTGAGAGAAACAAACGCAACAGTGTTCTGTGCCGCACCGAGATCGGTATTGGCGGCGAGTACGTCTTCTGCGAGCAGAGTGCAGAGGTCAGTGCACTGATCGTCGTTGAAGGTGAGCACCACCGAGCGGCCCTGAAACTGGTTCAGCGTCATCGGGGCGCCGTTCTGGTCGGTGAGCGAGAATGCAGGGGCGGCTACGCCTGGTTGATCGGTGCCGTCGAGTTGCAAGAGGTCAGCGGTGGCCTGCGTGATGCCGGGCATGACATCGGCACTCGCCGGCTGCGCCTGTGCTGAACCGTAGACGATGACGAGTGCCACAGCTACAGCGACCGTGACGGCACCGGTCAGCCAGAGCATCCAGACCGAGCCTCGCCGCTTGGTGGTGACAGAAGGCACCCGGATGCTCGGGTCACCCGTGTCGCGATCGTGCGTTTCGTCTTCTTCTGCCTTGTCAGGCATCGGGCGTGCCACCTTTCGGAATTGTGGATTCGCTGCGTGCGGCAAGGATCGTGACGAGAGCGAGAGCCGCGACGACAAGAAAGCCGAGACCCGCACCGACGGGAAGAGCAGCCGCGCCCAGCCCTGAGGCCATGGCGCTCTGAACCGTTTGCACGGCCGTTATCAGACCCGAGCCGATCGCCGGGTCGATGAGGTCATGAAGCCAATAGAAGACGAGATAGCCGCCTGACGTGACGAGCACTGCTCCGGCCAACGGCGACAGAATGCGTGTCAGGGGCCGCAGCACCCGCACCGCGTTGCCGCCGGCGAACGCCGCCACGATGCTCAGGGTTGTGACGAAGACGCCCATACCGAGGCCGTAGGCGACGAACGCAGACAAGCCGTTCACGAACGACCCTCGCACAAAGGCGCCGAAGACCCCGGCGAGAAAGAGTGGGAGGGAACAGCTGAGCGAGCCCACAGCGTAGCTTGCGCCGAAACCGAGGATGGCCGGCACACCGGTTCCGGAGCGGAAGGCCAGCGACGGAAGGTGAACGGCAACGGAACGCCCCGTCACGGTGATGACGCCGACGACGACGAGAGCCCCACCGACGGCGATCATCAGCCACGGTACGCAGGCGAGCACAACACTGACCGCCGATGCCGTCACCAGTCCCACGATGGTGAACACGAGGAGAAAACCGGCAGTCATGCAGAGGCCTGCTCCGAGACCCCGCATGAGCCGTTGGGGCCAGCGCACGCGCTCGCGGGTGACGAACAGGGTGAGATACGCCGGCAGCAGCGGAAAACCGCAGGGGTTCAGAACACCGACGAGACCGAGGGCGAAGGCGTATCCGACGACCGTGTAGCTCATCGCCCGACCGGTCTCGTGCCGGTCTGGTCGCGAGCGGCCAGCGCCGCCAACTGCGCGTTGTAGTCGTTCAGCTCGGCATCCCCATTCCGGGCCGCCTTGCGATCGGCCACTCGACTCTGGCGCGAGTCTGCCTTCTGCCACTGCCAGAACAGGACACCGAGAACGACGAGCGTCGGCAACTCGGTGAACCCCCAGGCGATTCCGCCACCGACCTGCTGATCGCCGAGTGGAGTGATGTTCCACCCCGGCATCGTGCCGGCATACGAACGCACAATGAGCACGGTCGACATCATCACCACAACCCCGAAGAACGCATGGAACGGAACCGTCGCGGCCAGCTCGATGACCCTCAGCGCAGGCTTGCTCAGCTGGTGAAGGCCACGGCCACTGTTGCGCGGGCTCGGGTCAACGCCTACGACACCCCAGAAATAGAGGCACCCGATCGCAAGAAAGTGCGCAAGCATCAGATTGTGGCCCCACATCGTGCCCATGAGGTAGTCGAATGCAGGGGTGAAATACAGCGCGTACAGACTGACCAGGAAGAGCAGCAGAGCCACAACAGGATGCGTCACAAGGCGCGCCGGCGCGCTGTGCAGCACGCGCAGAATCATGGCGCGTGCGCTTCGCCCAGAACCATGGCGGGCAGGCAGAGCTCGAAGCAGCAGAGTGATCGGTGCTCCGAGCACCAGCAGAATGGGAATGAGCATGTTGATCACCATGTGCTGAAGCATGTGCACGCTGAACAGCTCCATTCCGTAGCCGTCGATTCCCGTCGCGGTCATCAGCAGCAGGGTCGCTACACCCGCGACCCACCACACAATGCGACTGATCGGCCAGCGGTCGCCGCGCCGCCGGAGCCAGAAGACCCCGAACAGGTAGCCCACAAGCAGAATGACGGCGAAGGCGGGGAACAGCGGCACCGGTTGAAGGTGCAGAGCGAACAGATTCAGTGCGGTCGGCGGCGCGGTGGGCATCCACATCGCCCCACCCATCGCACGCAGAGAAGGTTCGGTGCTGGCGGCGAGCAGCTCACAGACCAAGGGTCAGCAGATCTTCAACACTCGGCTCTGCCGCCGCGGTGGCAAACAGCGTGAAGGCTCGCACCAGGGCGACCCGATCTTCATCGGAGAGAGCCGCCAGAATCTTCTGAATCTCTTGTTCTCTGCGCGTTGTCACGTCGGAGACCAGCTGACTCCCCTTGTCGGTGAGCTCAACGAGAACCGCTCGTCGATCACCGGGGCCAGGAATGCGAGTGATCCAGCCCGCGACTTCCATTCGATCGAGAGAGCGGGTGAAGGTTGACGCGAGTGTGGTCATCTGGTCAGCCAGAGTTCCAACGCGCGTCGGTCCGCTTGCCGACAACAGAACGAGCACCCGAAACTGCGGCAACGTCACCACTTCGAGTGCGCTCGCCACCGATCGCGCGACAACGCCGAGAAGTGCCCGGGATGCCGTCAGGGTCGCGCTCGTGGAGTCCAGGTGCGCGACAAGCGCCGCTTCAGTCATGGAGTTCTTCTCACTCTCAGGGTGATGCATCTGAAATATGCATCTGTGCAATAGTTGCATGTCTGCAAATAATTTGCCACACGGTGGCGCACATCCGCAGTCGATGATGAGAAAGCTGGAAGACGGTGTTGCCAGAACCTATGGTCGAGAAAAAGCGGGACGTTCGCAGTGCGCTCAGAGGGGCGCGAGCCTGGCTGCGTGGTTCGCGGTTCGGGCTGCTCACCCTCGCGCTCATCGTCGGAGTCGGGGCGGGGCTCGGAGCCGTCGCGTTTCGTTACCTTGTGTACGCGGTGACGTGGCTATTCACCGGCCAGGTCGAATTCGGCCAAGACGGTTGGGTCACGAGCTCGCATCTGCCGTGGTTGGGGCTGAGTTTCTATGTCGTCATTCCCGTCGTCGGCGGGTTGCTGTACGGGCCGCTGGTCTACTTCTTCGCCCGCGAGGCGCGTGGCCACGGTGTTCCGGAGGTGATGGTCGCCGTCGCCGTGAACGGCGGTCGTATCCGGCCACAGGTCGCTATCGTCAAAGCTTTCGCGTCTGCTCTCACGATCGGAACCGGCGGATCTGTCGGACGCGAAGGACCGATTGTTCAGATCGGATCGGCCATGGCGTCGAGCCTCGGCCAGTGGCTCAGGATGCCTGAGCATCGCATGCGCATCCTTGTCGCTTGCGGGGCAGCAGGCGGTATCGCGGCCACATTCAACGCACCCATCACTGGGGTCTTCTTCGTTGTCGAAATCATCATTCGCGAGATTTCGGTCGACTCCCTCTTCGCAGTGATGCTCTCTGCTATGGTGGCCGACGCCGTTGCGATCCAATTTCTCGGCAACTCCCCCTTTCTGGCCGACTTCCCTCACGGACTCGCACTGGGCACCCCGAAGAACTACCTGCTCGTAGCGGTACTCGCCGTCATCGCCGCCCTCATCGGAATCGGTTTCACGAAGGCCCTCTACGCCATCGAAGACCTCTGCGACCGACTGTGGCGAGGGCGCCCCGAGTGGGCACGCCCGGCTGTCGGAGGCATTTTTCTTGGTCTGCTCCTGCTCGGCGTGCCGCAGTTGTTCGGCGTCGGTTACCCCGTCATGTTCAATGCTGTCGCCGGCGACTACTCCCTCTGGTTCCTACTCATTCTCGCCGGGGGTAAAGTGCTCGCCACAAGCCTCACGCTGGGAATCGGGGGCTCCGGGGGCATCTTTGCACCGTCCCTCTTCATCGGGCTGATGACAGGCACGGCGTTCGGCATCGTCGCTGACCACCTCTTCGGCCCCGCTGCCGGCGACCCCGCTCTGTATGCGGCGATCGGGATGGCAGCCGTCTTCAGCTCCGCGACTCGCGCGCCTCTGACCTCGCTCGCAAGCGTGGTCGAGTTGACCGGCGACTTCACTCTCACCCTCCCCGTCATGCTCACCGTCGGTATCTCGACTGCGCTCTCCCGGGGCATCAGCTACGGCACGATCTACACGACCAAACTCATCCGCCGCGGACAAGACCTCGATCGCGCAGCACCGTGGCGCGCATTCAGCGATCTGACGGCCAAGAACACCATGCGCCGGCTCCCCTCCCCCACGGAGATTCGAACGCACGACACGCCAGATCGTGCATCCGATCCCGATGTGCCTCTGCCCGGAACCTTCGTAGTGTCACGCACACCTCAGTCTGTCTTCGAAACAGAACCCCTGCCCGACGTGCTCCGTCAGCTCGAGGCCTACCCACACACCGGGCTGCCCGTACTCTCAGAAGACGCCACCACCATTCTGGGCTGGGTCAGCACTCACAGCATCGTGGCCTCCGTCGCCCGAGAACTGACTGCACGGTCAGGAGACAGCGTTCGCTCCGCAGCACCATCATCAAATCTCCGAGGTTTTCACGTACTCGAAGTCAGCATTTCAGCCGAATCCGACGACGTTGGCAGAACCCTCGGCTCGCTCACCTGGCCGCGCGGCCACATTCCCGTTTCCGTGGCACGAGGCGGGCAACTCGGCGAAGCCGATCCCTCAATGATATTAGTCACCGGAGACCATATCAACGTGCTCGCGCCCGGCTGAACGAGAATCCCTCGCCCGGTCACCTTTTACTGTTTCCTGACACTTCTATAGTGAGGGGGATGCGCATATGAGCCAACAAAACAACACCGACACCGATGCCGACAGCGAGCTGCTCGCGCGACTGGTCATCGGCGATTCTGAAGCGCTCGCCGCGCTGTTCGACCGATATGCACCAACCGTCACCCGCTACGCGTGGGCAGTCGCCGACACGAAAATGGATGTCGAAGAACTCGTTCAAGACACCTTCGTCACCGTCTGGCTGAAGAGCGACACCATCGTGCTGCCCGACTCATCGCTACTCCCCTGGCTGCTCGTCACCTGCCGCAACCACGGTCTCAACCTCCGCCGAAGACACGAAAAACACCGTACCGACGAACTATCAGACGAACTCCGCGCGGACCCAAGAACAGACCCCCGGGCGAACGACGAAGCTCGCGAACAACTGCGCTGGGTACTCGACGAAATCGAACAACTCGACCCCGTCGACAGGCGCATCTGCGAACTCTGCCTCATCGAAGGGCGACCCTACTCCGAGGCCGCCGAGCAGATCGGCATCAGCGTCGATGCCGTCAAGAAACGGGTCTCCAGAACCCGCGCACGACTGAAAAAGGCGGTGACCGACAATGAGAACTGACCCCCCCAGCGGTGACGACCTCACCCGCATGCTCACCACGATGAAAACAAACATTCTGCGGCGGGCCGACGAAACCAGGTACGAACAGACGCCTGCCCGACGACCTCACAGCCGCACAGCCGCAATCACCATCGCGCTCGTCAGCCTGCTCGTCGTCGGCTCAGCGGGCGCCGCACTGGCCACCGGAGCCATCCCCAACCCCTTCACCGCACCACAGATTCCCGTCGCCACCACGACACCCACTCCCGCCAGACCGACCCCAACACCGACACCCACACCGACCCCCACCGTTTCTGACGATCCCCCGGCCGTCAGCGAGCCCGCCCCCGATTTCATCGACGGATACGACGCCCGAACTCTGTGGAACCTTTGCGTCGCCCGTGGCCACGACGAATTCCCGGGCTCCGTCACAACGAGCGAGTATGAAGCACGCTTCGTTCACCTGACGCCGAGCGGTGTGCCGGAGGTCTATGTCAGTTTCGCAACGCCCGCAGAGCCAATGCCGACAGGCACAATCTGGATCTGCCAGTTCGGCGGCGACCCCTCGTCACCCACACTCGATTTCTTCAACGCGAAAGATATCTGATGCGACAGACGCGCCCAGCGCGCGCCGGCGACAATCGAGCGAGGCGCGCCCATTCTCTTAGCGAACCCATAGCCCACTGAGAGGCCGCCCCCTCGAAATTCAGAATGTGCGAGCGTAGCGTCGACCTCAGAAGGAGGCCGAGATGCCCGCACAACACCGCACGCGACTGCTCGTCAGCGCCGGGGTGCTCCTGGCCGCGGTGGCGCTGGTCGGTGCAGTCAGTCTGTCGAACTCGCGGGTGGCGTCAGCACAAGGCACCCACCCCGCGGTTTCGGTCGTCGAAAGTGTACAACCGCCGCTCGCTCCCCCGGCCAATGCTCCGTCGGTCGCCATCCCTGACGTGACAGCGTCGCCCGTCGCCACCGCAGAAGCCGTATCGGCGGGGGCGGCAGCAGCAACCGATCCCGTCGTCGTGGCCATCGGCGACTCGATCATGGACGGCCACGGCGTCGACCCCGACCAGGCCTGGCCTGTGCTGCTGGCAGACCAGAACACGTGGCAGTTCGCCGACCTGGCAACCGACGGCACAGGGTTCGTGCGGCTCGGCAACGACGCGAACACCTTCGAAGCGCAGGTCACTGAGGCCATCGGCCTCGACCCCTCGGTCGTCATCATCTCGGCGAGCAGCAACGACCTGGGTGAAGACAATGCCGACATCGCCGACGCGAGCACGAGCGCTCTCGAGCAGCTGCACACCGCTCTGCCCCAGGCCCAGATCATTGCGCTGAGCGCATTTTGGGGCGACACTGCGGTGCCCGAACAGCTGCTGCAGATCGATTCAGACCTCGACAGCGCTGCTCAGAACGTTTCGGCCTCGTACGTCGACATCGGACAACCGTTGGCCGGGCAACCCGATCTGATGCAGAGCGATGACGTGCATCCGACCGCCGACGGGCTGCACGTGCTGGCGTCGGCGATCGGTACTGACATAGCAGGCGTTATTTCTCACTGACGGGAAAGTCGTCGACGCCGAGGGCCAGAGCCTGGGCGCGGCGTGCCCGCATCGAGGGCGCCGCGAAGGCACCGAGTATGGCGAGAACCGCAACGGCGGCGCAGACCCAGAATCCGATCGTGAACGCGTCGTTCTGTGGCAGGCCCTGCGGCGAACTGTGCGACGAGATGAGTGCGGCGATCACGGCTGTGCCGATGCTGCTGCCGATGGTACGCGAGATTGTGTTGACGCTGATCGCTTCGCCCGTCTGCGTGGCGGGAACGCTCTCGATGATGGCATTCGAGGTCGAAGCCAGCGCCAATCCGATGCCCGCGCCGGTGAGCAGTCCCGAGACCACGATCTGCCAGATCTGGCTGTGGTCGATGGCGGGCAGAATGAAGGCCGCCGTGACGAAGACCGAGCCGAGCAGAAGGGGCGGTTTGGGGCCGGTTCGACGAACCAGAATGCCGGCGACGGGACCGAAGACGATCATCATCAACACCGTGGGCAGCAGGTAGAGCCCTGCCGCTGACACCGATTCGCCGAACCCGTAGCCGGTGGCGGTGGGCAGTTGCAAGAGCGTGGGTACGAGCACGAACGTACCGAACATGGCAAAACCGAAGACGAGTGCGACCACGTGAGCCGTCCACACCCCCCTGACCTTCATCAGGCGCATGTCGACCAGAGGTTCTTTCACCCGCAACTCGACAAACACGAACACGACGAGCACAATCACGCCCAGCGCGATGAGGCCGAGCGTCTTGCCGTCGCCCCAGCCCCAGTTCTCGCCCTCACTGATGGCCAGCAGCAACGAGACGAGGGAGACACCGAGGATGCCCGCCCCCAGCACATCGAGACGACCCGGTTTCTTCACCGGCGACTCGGGCATGCCGAAGATGACGCCGGCCAGTGCAATGACGATGAGCACAGCCGGAAGCCAGAACAACCAGTGCCACGACAGGTTCTCGACGATGGGCCCGGCAGCCACGATTCCCACGCCGGCGCCGATTCCGAAGATCGCCGACAACAGGCCGATGGTCACGCCGACTTTGTCACGGGGCAACTCGTCGCGAACGACACCGATCGAGAGAGGCAGAATCGCGCCCGCAGCGCCCTGCAGCGCCCGGGCGACGATGAGCACGCCGAGGTTCGGCGCGAGGGCGGCGAGCAGCGTTCCGACCAGCAGCAGCGAGAGCACAACGATGAGAATGCGGCGCTTGCCGACCATGTCGCCCAACCGCCCGAAGATCGGCGTGAGCACGGCGGCCGACAGGAGGTAGGCGGTCAGGATCCACGACGCGTCACTGGTCGAGACGGTGAGGTCTCGGCCGATCGTGGCGAGGGCGGGCGCCACCAGCGACTGCAGTACGGCAAATGAGAGGCCCCCGAGCGACAGATAGATGACAATCAACGTGGTGTTGGGGCGGCGCTTGGTCAGCACCCCTGACACGCCCGTGGCCGGACTCTGAACGGTGGATGACATGGCTCTCCCGACGCGTGTAAACAAATGCTGACTTATGAAGCGTAACTATTTTCCACGACAAGTCAATACGCGTTTACTTATCACGCCGTGACCGGTACGGTGGCGAAGGGGCTCTTTAGAGCCCGACGCACACACGAGCGCGCACGCACGCGAAGGAGCGAAGACCATTTCCACCCCCCCGGCAGCACCGAAACAACGTGACGCCGAAGCCACCAGCCGACTGCTGCTGCACGCCGCCCGCCGGCGCTTCGCCCGCGACGGCTACTCGGCCACGACCGTTCGCGACATCGCAGCCGACGCCGGCGTCAACGTGGCACTCATCAGCCGCTATTTCGTTTCGAAAGAGGGCCTGTTCGAGGCCTGCCTGGCCCGTGTTGGCGAAGAATTACGACGCCCCGACACCGAGCCCGCCACGATCGAGAACATCATCACGACGATGATCTCGCAGATCGCCGACTCCCCCAACGGCGAGCAGGCGCTGCAACTGCTTCTGCTGCTGCGCTCGTCGGGTGACGAAGCCGCCGACCTCATCCGGCAGAATACGCTCGCCTCGTTCGCCGAACGCATGGCTCTAGCGACCGGATGCTCCACCTCAGCCGCACCCGCAGACCACCTTCTGCGTGCACAGCTCGCCATCGCCGCGGTAATGGGTGTCGTTCTCATGCGTACCTCGACGGGCCTCGAGCCGCTCTCGTCTGCGACGGCAGAAGACCTGCACACGCCGATGACAGAACTGCTCTCGGCCCTGTTGAAGCACTAGGTTGACGCCTTAGTACAGCCCTCCCGACGGATGCAATGCCACCAGCGCGGCGTCGGCCTCGACGATGCGGGCACCCTTCAGTACGGTGGTGACGGCCGGCATGAACTTGAACGACTGGGCTGGGCGCGACGTCGTGCCGGTGAGAGTGCACTTCGCTTCGCTCAATGACACCGGAATCGCCGCTTCATAGAAGAGCACGTTGCCTTCGGCGTACACCCGCAGCTCGACCGGCACCGATGTGCGGCCGCACTTCAGCGTGAGAGCGAAAGCGTCAGTCGTCGAGCCTCGCCC
The DNA here is from genome assembly GCF_035018625.1 of Subtercola sp. RTI3. NCBI lineage: Bacteria > Bacillati > Actinomycetota > Actinomycetes > Micrococcales > Microbacteriaceae > Subtercola > Subtercola sp. RTI3. The sequence continues at coordinate 195,148 of NZ_JASJXO010000001.1, forward strand.
GATGTTCTGCACGAAGCCCATCATTTCGACGGTGCTGTCGGTCGAGGGGAACGCGTCGGGAACTGTGAACGTGACGGTCGACCCGCCAGTTTCAACCGGAGGTGCGGCGGGGCTCGCCTCAGCGGCCGTCGCCCCGGTCACGACGAGGGCGCAGATGGCCGCGCCTACCAGGGTCGCGGCAGAGAGGCGGGCGGGCAGGGTGGAGATCGACATGGGAGTCCTTTCGAGTGTCTTACTCGAGAGACGCGCGAAAGCTCATTTCCTTACGCTTGTTTGCGATATGACGGCAGATTGCGAAACAACTGCGAGTGCGAGTGCGGCCCGATGAGGGCTCCGCCTCACGGCTGCCAGTACTACGTCAGCGACGCGCGCAGATTCGGGGTGGCCCGCAGTGCGCCATTCCTGTCAATTGCGAGCACGTCGAGCGGCCAGGTTCGGGTGACCAGGTCGAGAACGCTGTGACCGCCGGCCAGAATGGCGGTGGCGAGCACATCGGCGGTGACGATGTCTGCGGCGAGAACAGTGACCTGAACGAATTCGGCCAGCGCACCGGTGCGCCAGATGTGTTCTCCTCGTTCGGCGGTTCCCGATGTCGCGACGGCTCTCCAGCCAGGCCCTGTTGGTACGGAGCCCAGAAGCTGCTGCCGGTCACGAGGGTCGACGATGCCGACCTGCCACGGGTCGCCGCCGCCGGCGAGCACATCACCGCCCACGTTCAGGAGCCACCCCGTTGGGCTGAGCTGGTCGAGAAGCGGTGCGGCCGATGCCATTGCCTGGGCTTTGACGATGCCGGAGAGGTCGATGACACCGTCTGGCCGGTGCGGAGTGAACGCTCCACCGGTCAGGTTTCGCCAGCCGATGGCCTGTTCGTAGGCGTCGCGTAGCGTGGTCGAGGCTGCGGTGAGGGGGAGATCAGCCCGAGCGACAGCGCTCAGTTCGGAGTCGGCCCGATAGAGACTGAACCTCTCGTCGAGGGCTCGGAACACCTCCTCCAGAGCGTCATAGTCACCGCCCCCTCCCCCACCGCTGACACACGTGCGCAAGCGGATGCTGACCACGGTGCCCATCGCCTGGAACGTGTGCGTGCGCATCACATTTTGGCCTGGTCGAGCGCGGATTGCAGCGATTGGAGATACCCGTCAGTGGTGTACGTGGCACCGCTCACCGAGTCGACGTTCGCGGACTGCGCGGCCAGCACTTCTTTTCGAAGAATGGGGGCAGCCTGGTTGCTGATCTGAACAGAACGACCACCGTCGTCGGTGAGGTGCAGCGGGGTCACGTCTGTGATCTTTCCACCGCTCACGGTGATCTGCACTTGAACCGTTCCGTACCGGGTACTGACTGCAGACCCCGTGAACGCACCCTGGGTGGCTGCCGGAGTGGCAGCAGGCGCTGCGGCAGCGGGCGCAGCGGGCGCTGCGGGCGCTGGTGCAGTTGTCGTCGATGACTGCGCCGCGGGCGCTGTCGTCGGCGCAACGGCACTGCTCGCCGGCGCTGCCGTTGCCGCGGGCGCCGCCACGGGCGCCGCGCTGACCGCCTGAGGAGCATTCGCGGCCTGAGATTGGGTGCCGATCTGCCAGCCCAGAAGAATAACGGCGCCAGAGGAGACAATGCTGGCGGCAACGGCACGCCGCCTCATGAGCCGAACCTCTCGATGTGAATCTGGCGTTCGGGCATGCCGGCGTGCCGGGCATCGGCGACGACTTCATCGGCCCACGCGGCCGGCCCACAGATGAACAGGTCTGACTCGTGCAGGTGCGGGAACGTCGATTCGAGGGTGACGTTGTTCGCCAGCGCGTGCGCAGACATCCAGGTCGGGTAGTTGGCGGGCCTGTGGCCGAGCATCGAGAACGCGGTGGCGTTCGTATTGTGGGCGATCTGGCCGATTTCGTGCCAGAGGTACTGTTGGCTCTCGTCGGTGCCACGCAAGAGGATGCTCGCCTCCCCCGGTCGCAGCGTGGCGTGTTCGAGCATGGCCCGCACCGGGGTGACGCCGATACCAGCGGCGATCACCGAGAGGTAAGGAGAAGTTCTCGCCTGGTCGGTGAAGATACCGTACGGACCTTCGATCGAGACAAACGTTCCCGGCCGCAGCCGGGTGAGCCGTGAAGTTCCTCGGCCGAGCTCCCGCACGGTCAGTCTGACCGAGCGGTCGGTGGGCATTGCAGAGAAGGAGATGGGGTGTGCGTGCCACCAGGTGCGCCACGACCAGAACCGCCAGATTGCGTACTGCCCGCCTGAAGCGCCGAGCCTGCGAAGATCAGCGCCTGCGAGCTGCAACGACACCACTCCCGGGGCGACCTGGTCGATTCGTTCGACGCGGAGCCGGTGCCGCAGTGTTCGAGCGACGGGCACCGCAAACCGGAACACGGCGATCGCGCCGAACGCCACACAGTACAAGCCGAGCCAGTACACGCGTTGCAGAGTGCCGTCGGCGAGAACACCGCCGATGCTGAGTTGGTGCGGCAGTGCCACGAGAACCGCAAGATAGCTGAGCAGATGGATCAGGTGCCACGCTTCGTATGCAAAGTGGCGGCGAACGGCGACAACCGAGGTGACGACCACAACAATCAGCAGCGCGGTTGCGATATACGCGAGCAGGAGGTCGTTTCCGAGCCCGAAGAAACTGATCGTTTCTGCAATGACGTTCGTGCCGTCTTGCACCGAATAGCCGATGGTGAGCAGTACACCATGGCCGAGAATGAGGTAGAGCGCTGGTTTGCCGAGACGTTTGTGCAGGGCGATGGCGCGGTCTTGCCCAACGGTTCGGTCGATCCAGGGAACCCGTGCGGCCAGCACCAGCATCAGCAGAATGAGGTCGGTGCCCGCGAGCCCCGTGATGATTCCTGTTGCAGTGATGATGCCGCCGGGGCTGGTGAATTGACTTGCTCCGCTGTAAGCGAGGTACAAACCGACCGACACAGCGACAGAGAGCCAGCACAGCACGCCCATCAGGTCTGCAGCACGCGCCCGTGAACGGTAGTTTCGTGCCCGTTCCCGAGCCGCAATCATCGTTTCCCGGCTCAGCTGGGCGGGCGATGTTCTGCGGTGCGAGGCTCGGGGGTGATGCGCAGTGCTCGTGGCCACCGTGTGCTCCCTGTCTCATCAGACACGGCAACCCCCTGCGGGTCAGACGGTCTGTGTCATCTCAGAGCTTGTCGGCAGTTCTCGGGTAGACGGTGAGCAATCAGTATGAAACCTGTTCGAGACTTCATACGTTGTCGATCAGAACTTCGACCGTCAGGCCAGAGGGGTGACGGTTTGCGAGAGTGACACTCCCTTCGGCTCGGGTCACGATGCTGTGCACCAACGCCAGTCCGAGGCCACTGCCGGAGAGGCCGGATGATTGCGCGGTGTCGGGTTGGCTGAACCGGTCGAACGCATGCGGAAGAAACTCCTCCGGCATCCCTGTTCCCTCGTCGTCGACTCTCAGGTGCAGCGCGCTGGCGGTCTGGCTCAGCGAGACCACAATGTTTCCGGCCCCCCGGGAGGCGTTCAGAGCATTGATGAGGAGGTTGTCGAGCACCCGCCCGAATGCTGTCGGTGACAACGCGTACCGCTGGTCGGGTGAGACGATATCGTCTTCGAACTGGATGTTCTCGTGCCCCACTCCTGCCATCATCCGGGCCCGGTCGATGGCGCCCATCAGCTCGGTGACAAGCTCTGTCGCAGTTGCTGTCTCAGAGGGTAGCTGCCTGTTCTCGGCGGCGTCGAGGCGCGAGAGTTCCAGTAGATTGCTGGCCAATCGGGAGAGCCTGGACAAGGATGCTTCGGCGCTGAGGAGGTCGTGTTCGAGCGCGACGGCATCGCCGAAATGAGTGTGGGCCAATTCGAGTTGCGTGGTCATGACGGCGATGGGGGTGCGCAGTTCATGGCTGGCGTCGGAGATCATCTGCTTCTCGCGCACCGACGTGTTTCTGACCCGGCTGAGAAACGTGTTCAGGGTCACGGCGAGGGCTGCGACTTCGTCGTCGGCCGGGCCCACCGGGAGTCCGTCTGTGGTGTTGGTCTCGCTGAGCGCTTCAGCGGCTGCCCTCATTTTCTTCACGGGTCGAAGCGCAAGCGTGGTCAGCAACCACGCGGCCAGTGTGAACGCGATGAGGATGCCCGCAAGGGCGACCGCGAGCCGCCGATCGACTTCGTTCACGGTGAGGTCGCTGGTCGCGCTGCTGCGAACGGCCCACAACTGCCACACCCCGGTTGAGGTCGCGAGGCTCTTTCCGACCACCGTGAACTTTCCGGCATCGCTCGGCACCGTGAACGTGTCGTCGCCGGAGGGATGGTGTTCGAGTGCGCCCCGCAGACTCACGGGCACGGTATCGATGCGGTACGCACCGGCTGGATCTTTGATCAGCACCAGTATGCCGGCTGCGGGCTGATCGGGAGTTTCATCGGGGTTGTTTCGAATATCGGACATGAACGCTTCGAGATCGCTGGTCGCGAGCGTACGGTCGGACTGGGTCGTGACGGTCAGCATCTGAAAGTGGATGCCCACCCCCACCAGAAACAACAGCACCGCCGCGACCAGGGCGCTGCCGAGGGTGATGCGCACGCGGATCGAGAGGGAGCGCATCACGTGGCCGCGGCGGTCGACGCCGCATCGATACGGTACCCAGAACCGCGAACGGTGCTGATGGTCACGAGAGCATGTGCTGTTTCAAGCTTCTTTCGCACATAGCTGATGTACTGGTCGACAAGCGTGGGCTCGAAGAACTCGGCTGACCCCCACACCTCTTCGAGGGCCTGTTGACGAGAGAAGACCGACCCGGGCTGGGAGACCAGAAGTCGAAGCAGAGCGAATTCCTTCAGGCTCAGCGAGACGGTCTTGCCGTCGACGGTTGCGCGCACGACTGCGGTATCGAGCATCAGGTTGCCGACTCCGAGGGTGCTGGTGCCGCCAGCGGTGTTCCGGCGGATGTGGGCTCGCAGGCGGGCATTCAGTTCGGCGATGGCGAACGGTTTGGTGAGGTAGTCATCCGCTCCGAGATCGAGCCCGGTGACCCGGTCTTCGATGCCATCGCGTGCCGTGAGCAGAATGATCGGGAGAGTGTTGCCGGATTCCCGGATGCGGCGACACAGCTCGAACCCTGTCATCTTGGGCAGCATCACATCAATGGCGGCCGCAGAGAAATGGGTGTGCCGCAGAGCGATCAGAGCATCGATGCCGTTGGTGACAAGGTCGATGGTGTGACCCTCTCCCACCAGCCCCCGCTCGATCAGGGCGCCCATCTGCGGATCGTCTTCGACTACGAGAATTCGTGCCATGCCGTCTCCAATGGATGCCTGTGAGTGGTGTTGGTTCAGTGTCACAGGTCTCGTGGGTCTAGGCGATTCCCGACGTGCCGAGCAGCGACCCGATCAGGAAAGTTGCCGCAAGCGCTAACACTCCGCCGATCACGACCCTCAAGGTGGCCCGAACGACTCGGGCGCCCCCGAGAATCGCACCGGTGATGCCTGTCGCCGCCAGAGCGATGATCACGACGATGAAGGTGATCGGGATGCGTGCCGGTTCGGGCGGCAGCAGAATGGCCAGAAGGGGCAGGATTCCGCCGAGGAGGAACGAGAGAGCGGATGCCCCCGCTGCGCTCCACGGGCTCACGACGTCGTTCTCGTCGATGTTCAGTTCCATCGCCAGGTGGGCTTTCAGTGCATCTCGCTGAGTGAGCTCGAGTGCGACCTGTTTCGCGGTCTCTGCCGAGAGCCCCTGATTCTGATACATGCCCGCGAGTTCGTTGAGTTCGCCGGCGGGGTCGTCGTGCAACTCCGCTCGCTCCTTCTCGATCAGGGCGTGCTGTGAGTCTCGTTGGCTGCTGACGGACACATACTCGCCAAGAGCCATGGAGATGGCACCGCCGACGAGGGCCGCAGAACCGGCTGCGAGGATGACCGGGGTCGATGTGCTGGCACCAGCGACACCGACCACGATCGCTGCGACCGAGACGATGCCGTCATTGGCGCCCAGCACTCCGGCGCGGAGCCAGTTCAGTCGCCCGGCGAGGCTCCCGGCGTGGGGCTCGTCATCGTGGTGTGCAAAAGAAGATTCAGCGGATGCGGTACTCATGTGCACACCATAGGCAGATGCGGTTTGCGAATACTAGGACGGACAGGCTACCCTTGCCGACCCAGCGGCGGGGTGCTGGCCACCCCAATGGTGAAGTCGTCGAGGTTGGGCAGGGCCTCGCTGAGGTTCTGTTCCGCGCGCCGAACAATGACGTCGGCGGCTGACAGCGCAATTTCTCCCACCTGGATTCGGGCCGCACCCTGAAGCCGGTGGCCCACCCATCGGAGCTGCATCCTCTGAACCGAAATCACTCCGGTGGTGTCGAGCAGAGCTCGTTCGGCCCGGTCGAGGAGGTCGGGGTCAATGCCATCCATGAGTCGGCGACCGATGCTCCGCACGGTGCCCCAGAGCAGGATCAGAATCGATATCGCTATCAACAGACCGACGATCGGGTCGGCCAGGGGGAACCCCAGCATCACACCAATGGCACCGATGACGACAGACAGCGATGTGAATCCGTCGATTCGCGCGTGCACTCCGTCGGCGACGAGAGCGGCGGAGCCGATTTGTCGGCCGACGCGGATGCGGTAGATGGCGACGGCCTCGTTGCCGGCGAACCCGATGATGCCAGCGGCAACAACCCAGCCGAGATTCGAGACGGTCTGCGGGTGGAAGAACCGGCCGATCGCCTCCCAACCGGCCACGACCGCTGACAGCGCGACGACGGCTACGATGAACAGCCCGGCGAGGTCTTCGGCCCGGCCGAAACCGAACGTGTAGTGCCGGGTCGCCAGACGCCGGGCCAGAACGAACGCGATCCAGAGCGGAACGGCGGTCAGGGCATCGGAGAAGTTGTGGATCGTATCGGCGAGCAACGCGACAGAACCGCTGACCAGGAAGACCCCGAATTGCAGCACCGTCGTGCCGAGCAGCACGAACAAGCTGATCTTCAGCGCACGCACTCCCGCGGTACTGGCCTCGAGCGCGTCATCGATGGAGTCTGCGGCATCGTGACTGTGCGGCACGAAGAGCCCGTAGAAGAACGCACGGATGCCGCTGGGGTGACGATGGCCGCCATGGCCGTGGCCGTGCTCGTGGCCGTGGCCGTGGCCGTGCTCGTGGCCGTGCTCGTGGTCGTGCTCGTGGTCGTGGCCGTGGCCGTGCTCGTGCTCGTGCTCGTGCTCGTGGGGATGCTCGTGGTCGTGAGCGTGCGGAGTGTTCACTTCTGTTCGGCCTGCGGGTGGTGGTGCCGAGGGGTGGTGCCGAGGGTGTGTTCTGCCTGAAAGATCGCGTCGGAGACGAGGGCGGATGCGTGTTCGTTCTCAAGGCGGTAGAAGACGCGTTGGCCGTCTTGCCGGGCGGCAACGATGCGCGCGAGACGAAGCTTGGCCAAGTGCTGCGAAACTGCGGCAGGGCTCTTGTCGACGAGCTCAGCAAGCTGGTTCACCGATCGTTCGCCCTCTCGAAGTGCCAGAATCAGTCGCACCCGGGTCGCGTCAGCGAGCATGCTGAAAATCTCTACGGCCAATTCAACGTAGTTGCTGTCTGGTCTTCTGCCGCATACCCGCGCATCTGCATCCATACGCAGATCATGACATGACAGACCGCATGAGCAAAATCGCGGCCTGCCCGCAAACCGGTCGCCTGACGCCGCATTCCGTGGTTGACGAAACGTCATGATGAGAGCAGGCTACAAAGCGTGGGGTACGAAATACACGAGACGCGGGGAGAGACAGAATGGCTGAACACGCTCTGCAGTGGCGAATCGACTTCGCCGACGCCAACCTCGCACTGCTGAATGTCGATGTGGGCGACGCGGCCGTGCGCGATCTGGTCACGCGCGTGGCGGTGGGCGGGCTCAGCTGCGACGAGGCGGTTGCCATGACCGCTGCTCGTTATGGCACTCGCATTGCGCCTCGACAGGCACCCGTCATCCATGACTTCGACGACTATCTCGTACCCGGTTCACTCACGCTCGCGAGCCGCATCGTCGACGACGCGCACCCCTTCGGCATCGTCGACGCTGACCAGTTTCGCATCGTCGAACTCGAGATATCGCGCCTCAGACTGGTCGAGCTGGCCGGCGACCCGGTACTGGGGTACTTCGACTACGAACATCTGAAGAGCATCCATCGCCGCCTCTTTCGCGACATCTACAACTGGGCGGGCCAGCAACGCGTCGGGCCAGAGACGTCGATGATTCGGTTCGCACCCGATACCGTCGAGCACGGGCCGGGCGACCCCGACGCGCCACTGATGAAATATGTCTACTACCCGGGCCCCGAAGTGGCTGAGGCTGCCTCGATGCAGTTCGCCCAACTGCAGTACTTCCGTCGGCGAACCGACCTGCCCCGAGCCGAACGCATCGACCGTATCTCAGAGTCGGGCGGCGAACTGCAGTCGGTGCATCCGTTTAGGGATGGCAACTCACGAGCCATGACCGCGTACTTCATCGAGTACCACAACTCGATCGGATTCGAAGTCGACCCGGCCGACTTTCTGATGGGCAAGCCGCTGCGCGAACAGATGATCCACTCGTGGTACCACTACCAGGCCACGGGGTCACACCGGCCTCTGAACGACACGCTCGACACCGCGCTTGACCCGGGAGTGGCTTCGCGCGAGAAGGTACTCGGCGACTGAGTCAGGGTCGGCTGCGGGCATCCTCTAGCCGAAATGTGCTCGTGGGAATGCTATCGACGAGGTCGACCGCGATGACCGTCGCCTCGTCTTCGGTGAGCTGGTGGCGCACGACGAGTGAGGCGAGGTGGCCCGCGTCGATGCGGCGGCTGAGGTCGTGCCTGGCCCCGATGGAGCACAGGGCACGAGTGTCGTCGATGAAGCCGGAGGTCTTGTAGAAGCCGGCGCTGTCGGTGGCCGCTTCGCGAAAGCGTCGCATTGCGTCGGGGGTATCGAGAAACCACCAGGGCGCCCCCACGAACACGCTCGGGTAGAAACCGGCCAGCGGGGCGATGTCGCGCGCGAAACTGGTCTCGTCGACGGTGAAGAGAACGAGCCTGAAGGCGGGGTTGGTGCCGAAATGGTTGAGAAGGGTCTGCAGGGGCCTCGTGAACTCGGTACTGACGGGCAGGTCGTGCCCGGTGTCGGGCCCGAACCGATCGAACGTGGCGGCGTGGTGGTTGCGCAGTACCCCCGCGTGCAACTGCATCACGAGGCCGTCATCGGCCGACATCTCGGCCATGCGGTAGAGCATGTTGCGGCGATACGCCGTGGCGTCGGCCTCTGAAATGGGGCCACTCAGTGCCCGCCGATGGATGCCCTCCGCAGCCCCCTCGTCGAGCGGAACGGCCCACGCGTCGACGACCCCCGAGTCTGTCGAGGTGGCCCCGTGGCGGGCGAAGTACTGGCGTCGGTCTCGAAGCGCGGCCACCACTCCGCGGTAGGTGGAGGTGTCGATGCCCGATGCCTCAGCCAGCGCCTCGAGAGATGCGGGCCAGCCGGCCTCAGACGGGTCGAAGTATCGGTCGGCGCGAAAGGTGGGAACGACGGCTGCGCGCACGCCCGGGTGCAGCGCCAGGGCCTGGTGGGCACCGAGGTCGTCTGCGGGAGCGTCGGTGGTGGCGAGCACGTCGATGCCGGAGCGGGCCAGCAGGCGGCGGGGCGAGAATTCGGGCAGCGCGAGCTTCGCCGAGAGCTCGTCGTACTGGGCGTCTGCATTGGCCTCCGACGGCTGTTCTTCGAGGCCGAAGACGCCGGCCAGCTGGTCGTCGAGCCAGTACCGCACGGGTGTTCCGGCGAGCTTCGGGTACACGCGGGCGAGCTCGCGCCAAGCCGCGCGGCTGCGGGCATCCTGCGCTGCCGTGGGGCCTGGAGCGAGTGCGGGCACCGCCGGGCCCGTTCTGGCCCCTGCTCTTCGGTCTGCTGCCGGGTCTGACGGGTCGAGCCCCAGCGCGTCGAGCCCGACACCGAGACTGTGCAGCAGCCGCGTCACGTAGTGGTCGGGGGTGATGAATAGCTCGGCGGGGTTGGCGAACGGGCGATTCGTTACGAACAGCGCCGGGTCGACGTGGCCGTGCGGGGAGACGATCGGCGCATCGGCAACCGTCGCGTAGAGCCGTCTCGCGACAGCCCTCGTGCTGGGGTCTGCCGTCAGCATTCTGTCGGGGTGCAGTCGCAGCTCAGGCATCGTGACCACCGATTGGTGCGGGGCCGGTCGAGTGCCGGATGACCAGATGTGTGCCGATCGTGACAGCCTGGCGCCGCGGCGCGGCAGACGGGTCGAACAGGCCGAGCAGCAGCGAAACGGCCGCGCGCCCAGCCTGTTCGATGGGAGCGGCGATGGTGGTGAGCGCGGGCGAGCAGAAGTCGGTACCGAAGATGTCGTCGCACCCCACCACACTCATCTCGGCGGGAACCGCGACCCCGCGCTCGGCCAGGCGGCCGAGAATGCCGATGGCGAGCAGATCGTTGTACGCGATACAGGCCGTCGCGCCGCTGTTGATGGCCGTATCGGCGGCGGCCACTCCCGACTCCCGGGTGGGCCGAAACGGGCGGGTGACCGCCACGTCGACACCGAGCCGCTCCCCCGCCCGCTGCACGGCAGCCAGCCGCCGGGTGTTCGACCACGACTCGGCGGGGCCCGACACGTAAAGGAGCGAGCGGTGACCCAGCGACACGAGGTGTTCGACGAGAGCCTCGAACCCTGTCGGAGTGTCGACGATGGTGCTCGCGACGCCCGGGGTTTCACGGTTGAGCACCACGAGAGGCACACGGGCCGCCACGGTGATGAGCTGTTCGTCGGTGAGCCGCGACGCGGTGAGAACAACACCGTCGACCGTGCCGAGCAGCTTCTGCAGGGTCTGCCACTCCACGTCGCCTGACTCCTCGGTGTCGACGAGTACCTGCAGGTAACCCGCCGCCGCGAGCTGGCGCTGGGAACCACGGATGATCTCCGTGAGAAACGGGTTGCCGATGTCGGGCACGAGCAGCGCAACCACACCGAGACCGTCGGCCGGAGTGCCGGAGCGTCGCGCACGCGCCAGCCCGGCCTCAGCAGCGGCAGCCAACGATTTCGACTTTGCGGCCGAGGGCGGCAGGTAGCCGAGCTCGCTCGCAATCCGGCCAACGTGCTCGCGGGTGCTCGCGCGAACCCGCTCCGGGTTCGAGAGTGCCCGCGACACCGTCGACGTGGCCACCCCGGCGGCCAGCGCTACGTCGTGAATGGTCACGGTGCGCCGACGAACCGTGTTCGATGCGGGCATGAATTGTCTCGTCTCGTCGTCGGTTGAGTCTCAGCTGCACTGTATTCGAGTCTGGCAAATAATGGCAACCATTGATGCAACGTTGCCTTCTGTCCTAGGGTGAGACCCAGCACTGCTTGCACTGCCACCCGCCGCCGCCCGTTCGCCCGAGGAAGAAATGCCCCGTCTCACCCGCTCGTCGGTCTCCGCTCTGGCCGCCGAGGTGCGCATGGTGCATCTCGGGCTGGGCGCGTTCCATCGTTCGCACCAGGCCTGGTACACGCAGCATGCGTCAGATTCGTCACCGACGCCAGAGGGCCTTGCCACACCGGGAGCCGGCGGCTCGGTGCCCAGCGGCACCGAGCCGTGGGGCATCCACGGTTTCACCGGTCGCACCGCGCGGGCAGCCGAACAGTTGACCGCCCAGGACGGCCTGTACACGCTGCTCACCGCCTCACCCACCGCGGTCACTGCCGAGGTGATCGGCAGCATCGTGGCGGCCACCGACGGCGGAGACGCCGTGCGGTGGAGGGCAGCCGTCAGCGACCCGCGGGTGTCGGTGCTGACCCTCACGATCACCGAAGCGGGCTATCACACCACACCCGACGGCACGCTCGATCTGACCGACGCGGCCGTGCGCGACGACATCGCCCGCCTGAAAACGGGGGCACTCCCCCACACCGGCATCGCTCGCCTGCTCGACGGTCTCATCGCCCGCCGCGCGGCCGGCTCGGGCCCGCTGGCCGTAATGAGCTGCGACAACCTCGTCTCGAACGGCGAGCTCACCCGAGCAGCCCTCACCGCACTGGCCGAGCAGACCGACTCTTCGATGGCCGACTGGATGCACGAGGGCGTGTCATTCGTCTCGTCGATGGTCGACCGCATCACTCCCGCCACAACCCCCGCCGACGTCGTCGAGGCCCAGCGCATCACGGGGTTCGACGACGAGTGCCCAGTGATGACCGAAGACTTCACCGAGTGGATCTTCGAAGGCGACTTTCCCGCAGGCCGCCCCGACTGGGAGCGCTCCGGCGCCCGCCATGTGAGCGACGTTCGCCCCTACGAACAACGAAAGCTCCGCCTGCTCAACGGCGCCCATTCACTGCTGGCCTACACAGGTCTCGCCCGCGGGCACTCGAGTATCGACCAGACGATGGGCGATGCGTTCTGCCGACAGGTGCTCGAACAGTTCTGGGCCGAGGCGAGGCCCACCGTCACCGGCGACGCCGGCGACCTGGGTGCGTTCACCGACCGCTTGGTCGAGCGGTTCGAGAACCGCCGCATCGTGCACTCGCTCGCGCAGATCGCCCGTGACGGCGAGCAGAAGATCGCCATCCGCGTGCTGCCGGTACTGCGGTTCAACGCCGCGAACGGCGGTGAGCTGGTCGGGGCGGCGATGGCGCTGGCCGCGTGGATCAATTTCACTCAGACCGCCGCCTCGCCGACCGCGGCCGATTGCGACCACTCAGCAGAACGTGTTCTTGAGCGCATCGCACCCGACCTGGCCGGGCAGACCGCGGTGACCCATGCCGTCGCTGATGCGCTGACCGAAATACGATCATCCAACCGAACGAAGGCAGCCTCATGAAGATCACCCACGCCGACGTCATCGTCACGAGCCCCGACCGGAACTTCGTCACACTCAAACTGACCACCGATGACGGACTCACCGGGCTCGGCGACGCCACCCTCAACGGGCGGGAGCTCGCGGTGGTCGCCTACCTTCGCGAGCACATCGTGCCGTTGCTCATCGGCCGCGACGCGCACGCCATCGAAGACACCTGGCAGTTTCTCTACCGCAGCGCATACTGGCGTCGTGGGCCCGTGACGATGGCGGCCATTGCAGCGGTCGATGTGGCCCTGTGGGACATCAAAGCCAAGGCGGCCGGCATGCCGCTGTACCAATTGCTCGGTGGGGCATCCAGAACCGGCCTGCTCGCGTACGGCCACGCGTCGGGCAAGACCCTCGACGAGCTGTTCGACAGCGTGCGGCAGCATCAGGAGAAGGGCTACCGGGCCATTCGCGTGCAGACCGGGGTGCCCGGCCTGAAGTCGATCTACGGCATTGCCTCGAATGCCACGTTCGAAGCCAACACCGGCGTGCGGTACGACCACGAACCGGCCCAGCGCGGGGCCCTGCCGGCTGAAGAAGACTGGGACACCCGCAGTTACCTGCGGCATGTTCCGACGGTGTTCGAAGCGGTGCGCAACGAATTCGGCCCCGAGCTGCCGTTACTGCACGACGGCCACCACCGCATGACGCCGATTCAGGCAGCGCAACTCGGCAAGTCGCTCGAGCCGTACGACCTGTTCTGGCTCGAAGACGTGACCCCGGCCGAGAACCCCGAAGCGCTGCGGCTGGTGCGCCAGCACACCACCACCCCGCTGGCCATCGGCGAGATCTTCAATACCGTGTGGGACTATCAGCAGATCATCCGCGAGCAGCTGATCGACTACGTGCGGAGCGCCGTCACTCACACCGGAGGAATCACCCACCTCAAGCGGGTGCTCGAGTACGCGGCGCAGTACCAGATCAAGTCGGGCATGCACGGGCCCACCGACATCTCACCGGTGGGCATGGCGGCGGCGATGCACCTGGGGCTGAGCATCCACAATTTCGGCATTCAGGAGTACATGCAGCACGGCGACAAGACGAACAGCGTCTTCGAGCAGTCGTTCACCTGGAGCAACGGCCTGCTGCACCCCGGCAACAAGCCCGGCCTCGGCGTTGACCTCAACGTCGACGAGGCGGGCAAGTACCCCTATGAGACGGCGTACCTGCCCTACAACCGGCTCGCCGACGGCACCGTTCACGACTGGTAGCCGTAGTGCCGACTCCTTCGGGAGTCAGGTACGCCTACCCGGTGAAGGTGGCACCGAAGACAGAGCGCAGGTGGGCGCCGACCGCATCGAAGTTCTCGTCGATGTACGCGTTCACGGCAGCGCGAGCAGCGTTCGCGCCACGGTCGACGAGATACTGCGCCTCGATGCGCCGGGCGAGGGTGGGCGCGGCCCGCACACGGCCCGCCTGGTCGGGGCTCGAGAGGTCGGGCAGCGCGGCGAGGTCATCCAGAGCCAACCGCTCGAACAGCCAGCAGATGTCCCAGAGCGGGCTGAACGAGGGCTGGTCAAGCGTCTGGCGAACGGCGGCGGTTTCGAGGTAGTACGACGAGACGCCGAGGCCTGTGCGGTACTTCCAGGCCAGCAGCAGCCGGATGCTCGCCCGCAGGCTGCCCTCATCGAGCCGGTCAATCAGCCGCTGCCTGGCCCCGGGCCGAACAGCCACCCAACGCCGGGCCGCATCGGGCAGCAGCACGATCTCGCCAGCGGAGTCGGCCAGAGACAGCGGCGCCGCCCTCCGCTGCTCGAACGCCGGAATCAGCCGCAACCCAGGCGAATCGGGCTGGTCGATGAGAACCGAGTCGCCCGCCGGGCTCTGGCGCGCGGCCAGCAGGCCCTCTGGCAGCGACTCGGTCACCAGTTCTACGGCGCGGGCCAGCGACGTCGGTTTTGCCGAGAACACGACCAGGCTGTCGAAGCGGCTGTAGCCACGAACTTCGGTGCCGTGCTGAAACGAGCCCACGTCGACAAGACGGGTGATCGACGCAACCGAGCCGAGCTCGGCGGCGACAGAGTCGCGCACCTCGGTGAGCCGACGGCGCTCCTCTGCCGGAACACGCAGCGACTCGTCGAACTCTGCAAAAACGCCTTCGATGTCGGGTCTCACAATGCACTCAGCGTACGCCGGTCGAACCGCGGGTATTGCACCCCCGAGGGCGTGAGGTCAACCCGTTTGTTCGTCGTGGTCGCCCTGAGAAGATATTTCTCATGAGGCACCTTCACTACGTCGACGGAACCCTGGTTGTGAGTTTCACCGTGTGCGAGGCGGTATTCCACTATGCCGCGGCTCTCACCCGAGCAGGTCAGGCTGACGTTGTGACGATTCCTGTGCTCTGGCACGGCCGGCGGGCCGAATCGAACCTTGTTCTCGGCCCGGCGAGCCAGCTCTACTGCACCCCGGCAGACGAGTACCCCGAGAACATCGACCTCAACGATGCCGCACTCGTGGCCGAGCTGCACAGGCGAGCACGGGCCCTCGGACCGCGGGCCGCGGTGCCGACGCCACACGCCGAGGTCAGTGCAGCCCGTATCGACTTCGATGAACGAGCCGAGAACCTCGGGCATCCGGCGGCCTAGAAAAACGACGTCACTCGTTGAGTTGCGTGCAACCTAATTGTGCACAATGTGTTAGAGTTTCATCATGATCCCGAGCGAAACCCCCACCCTGTCGCTCGACGAACAGATCTGTTTCGCCCTCTACAGCGCCTCTCGTTCGATCACGTCACGGTATCGCGAACTGCTCGACCCTCTGGGGCTCACGTATCCTCAGTACCTCGTTTTCGTGGTGCTCTGGCACGAGGGCGCACTGAGTGTCTCGCAGCTCGGTGAACGCCTCGCCCTCGACTCCGGCACCCTGTCGCCACTGCTGCGCCGCCTCGAGAAGAGTGGTCTCATTGCTCGCGAACGCGGCACCGCCGACGAACGTGTTGTCATGGTCTCGCTGACGCCGAGCGGCAGTGATCTGCGGGCCGAGGCGGCGGGCATTCCAGCCGCCATCTGCGCCTCGACAGGTCTGCAACTGCCCGAACTGCAGGCGCTCACCCAGCAACTGGCGAGCCTCACCGATCACGTGCGTTCGACGCCGCCGCGCTCGACGCCCGCACGCTCTACTTCTCTTCGTTCCGCTCCGTAACAGCTCCACCCCAACCCAAAGGAAGTAACAATGCCCACACGCACCGCACGCACCGCTTGGAATGGCAGCCTCGAGACCGGCGCCGGCCAGGTCGAGCTGTCAAGCTCGAAGATCGGCACCTACGACGTGTCGTTCCCGAAGCGCGCCGCTGATGACGCCAACGGCTTCACCAGCCCCGAAGAGCTGCTCGCCGCAGCCCACTCGGCCTGCTACGCCATGCAGTTCTCGGCCGTACTGGGAGCAGCCGGCGGCACCGTTGAAGCGCTCGACGTCAAGGCCGACGTGTCGCTCGGCGCCGACCCGGCCGGCGGATTCCGTCTCACTGCCATTCACCTCACGGTGCGCGGCGAAGTGACCGGTATCGACGCTGACGCGTTTCTCGCCGCGGCCAACGAGGCCAAGACGGGCTGCCCCGTCAGCAAAGCACTGACCGGTGTCGAGATCACGCTCGACGCACAGCTCGACGAGTAACCGAAGTACCACCACCAGCTCAGATCCATCACAGTTGAACGCCGGGGGTGCGCCACGCAGACAAAACTGCCGGGCGCACCCCCTTCTTCTGTGAAGCGTCTGCCATCCAAGATAGAACTATGAATCCGGTTGAAGCACTGAACGAGATCGCGTTCCGGCTCGAGTTCGAACGGGCGCCCCAGTTCAAGGTGCAGGCGTTCCGCCGGGCATCCGCCATCGTGGCGGCGCTGGCACCCGACGAACTCGCCGAGCGCGCTGCTGACGGGCGGCTGAAGAACACCAAGGGCATCGGGGCGAGCACCTTCGAGGTGGTGAGCCAGGCGCTCGGCGGCGATGTGCCCCACCGGCTCGAGAAACTGCGCGCTGACGCGGTCGAGATTCTGAGCGAAGAGGGGCGGGCATTGCACGCCCAGATTCGCGGAGACCTGCACTCGCACAGCGACTGGTCTGACGGAACCACCTCCATTGATCTGATGGTCGAGGCCGGCCGGATGCTCGGTCGGCACTACCTCGCCCTCACCGACCACTCCCCCCACCTCACCGTGGCGCACGGGCTGACGGCCGAGCGGCTGACAGAGCAGCTGGCGGTGGTCGAGAGCATCAACGCGGGCGGCGGCTCTACTTCGACCGACCTCACTTCTGCCGACTCCGCGTATGCCTCCGAACCCCTCCGACTGCTCACCGGCATCGAAGTCGACATTCTCGACGACGGGTCGCTCGACCAGACGCCTGAGCTGCTCGAACGGCTCGACGTGGTGGTGGCGAGCATCCATTCGCACCTGCGGGTCGACTCACGCACCATGACCGACCGGATGCTCGGGGCCATCGCCGACCCGCACACCAACATTCTCGGCCACTGCACCGGCCGTCTCGTCGAGGGTAGCCGCGGCACCCGCCCGCCCTCGGAGTTCGACGCCCAGCGGGTGTTCGCCGCCTGCGCCGAGAACGACGTGGCCGTCGAGATCAACGCCAGGCCCGAACGGCAAGACCCGCCCGATGAGCTCATCGCACTGGCGCTCGAGGCTGGCTGCCTGTTCAGCATCGACTCCGACGCGCACGCTCCGGGTCAGCTCGCCCTGCTCGACTACGGAATTGAGCGGGCGGCGCGGGCGGGCATCGCGGCCGAGCGCATCATCACGACGTGGCCGCTCGAACGGGTACTCGCATGGGCCTCATGAGGGCCCCGTCTACGACTTTGTGTGTACGAACACGTCGTTCGCGGGGCGGATGCCATGGCCCCGCTGCACTCGTAGTGTTACCTGAACAACGAGCACTCTGAGCGTGAGCACCCACCCAGCACCACGAACAACCAGCACCTGAACCAGCACCACAAGCACCAGAGACAGAGGAACCCCCGTGATCGACACCCTGCACGACCTGCTTCGAGACGGAGTGGCTGCCCTCGCTCTCTGGAGCGCAGCATCACTGCCGCTCGCTGTACTGGTGGGCCGCATCATCACCGCACGTGATCGCCCCGCAGGTGGCAGCACCGCGCACAACCGCGTCGATGCCCGCTCGACGCGTCGGTTCTGACGGGGGCTGGCGCACTGTGACGAACAGAAGAACCCCGGCTGAATCAGAAGAGACGGCCGATGGCGACCGCGTCGGCGTCTCTGGCGAACTCACCCGCGACCGGTATGTCGGCTCGGTCGACCTGACGCACTGGTACACGCCCGTCGGGCGCGGTGTTGCGCGAACCGTCGACCGGGCATCCACTCGACTGGGGCCGAATGGCTCACTCATTCTGACGCTCGTGATCGGCCTGCTGATCGCCCTGGCACTCAGCGTGGCCGCCGCCCAGGTCTACGACGGTGTGACCGACGCCGAGGGCGTTGCCGGCCTCGACCAGCCGCTGCTGAACTTCGCCCTCACCCTTCGTTCACCCTGGTTCGACACCCTCGCAACCGGGTACACCGACATCGCGGGCCCCATCGGCATGCCCATCGTGGCGGTCGCCGCGCTGCTGCTGCTCTCGATCAGCCGCCGCTCATGGACCCCGGTCATTCTCATCGTGGCGGCCGGCAGCGGCTCGCTGCTGATGACCATCGCCGGCAAAGACCTCATCGGCCGGGTGCGGCCGCCACTTGCCGACGCGGTGCCGCCCTACGAGTACTCCCCCTCGTTTCCGAGCGGGCACACGCTGAATGCCGTGGTGGTGGCCGGCATCATCGCCTACTTGATTCTGCTGCGCCAACACAGCCCCCGCACCCGCGTACTCACCGTCTCGCTGGCCGTCTTCTTCGCACTCACTGTAGGGCTCAGTCGGGTCTTCCTCGGGCACCACTGGTTCACCGATGTTCTGGCCGGCTGGATGCTCGGGGCGGCCTGGCTCGCCCTCATCATCACCGCGCATCGGTTGTACCTCACCACCCGCCGCCACCGCGCTCAAGGCGTAGTGAGCGCGTAGTCATCCTGGCGGGGTCGACGTGCCACTCTGGCGGGCCGCCAACGCTGGGAGGTCGACCTCGCGGAGGGCCCGCATGCGCTGGTCGCGCTCGGCGGAGTAGTCGGGTGCGGCATCCACCCCCGCCACGGCCTGGAGGCGCACTTCGATGGCGCGACTCAGCTCAGACCAGGCCCACTTCTGTGATGAGTCAACCGCCTCGGCGACGAACTCTGTGTCGTCGTGCAGACGCGCGAGTTCCGTCGCAAGCGACGAATACGTGACGCGCCGCTGGGTGAGCCACTGAAAGTCGGCCACCGAGCGCGACTTCGTGAACTGCGGAGGAAACTCGAGCATCAGCCGCTTCATGTGCTCGGCCATGGTGGCCTGTTCGAGAGAGAGCAGGCGCAGCTCGTTTCTGACGAAGGCGGCAATCTCCACGGGGTCGTAGTCGATGGTGTGCATCAAGGCGCCCACGATGATGTGGTTCATGGTGGCCATGGTGAGAGCGGTACGCGACATCAGTACGCCCTCATCGACCGCGCGGCCCACAGCGTGGCGGCTCACCGGGAAATACAGCGAGCGGACGCGCTTCGGCTTCACACCCTTGGGCCGCTTCGGCTTCTCGCCCTTCGGGCGTTTCGGCTTGCCGTTCTTGGCTGACATAGCTGAACACTAATACGCGAAGTTGCCCTCACCTGCCCGGCACAGCAGACTGAAGACACCGGATCGCAACTGAGTCTTCCGTCGGCCGCTAAGGAGCACACCATGACCGAACCGAACGATTCCCGCGTGGGCCTGTACATCGACTTCGACAACATCGTCATCTCGCGGTACCAGCAGCTGCACGGGCGCAACGCCTTTCAACGCGACGGTATCCGCGACTTCGTGACCTCGGGTGCCGACGCTGACCCCGACATCGCCGCCCGGCTGAAGGCGGCCACGGTGAACTTCGACGCCATCATCGACTTCGCTGCGTCGTTCGGCACCATGGTGGTCAACCGCGCCTACGCCGACTGGTCGGTACCCGTCAATGCGAGCTACCAGCGCCAGCTGATGTCTCGCGCGGTCGACCTCACCCAGCTGTTCACCACGACAACCCGGGGTACAAAGAACGGCGCAGACATCCGGCTGGCCGTCGACGTGGTCGAAGACCTGTTTCGGCTGCCCGACCTGACCCACATCATCATTGTCGCGGGTGACTCCGACTACATCGCCCTCGCCCAGAAGTCGAAGCGGCTCGGCCGATTCGTGGTGGGAATCGGCGTTGCCGGCTCGA
This sequence comes from Subtercola sp. RTI3, assembly GCF_035018625.1. Lineage (NCBI taxonomy): Bacteria > Bacillati > Actinomycetota > Actinomycetes > Micrococcales > Microbacteriaceae > Subtercola > Subtercola sp. RTI3. The sequence goes on from NZ_JASJXO010000001.1 coordinate 215,236, forward strand.
CCAGCACGTCGCTCGCCGCCGCGTGCGACGAGTTCGAGGACTACGACTCGTTGCCCGGAATCGAGAAGATCGACCCCAGCGTCTCGACATCGACCACGAACTCAGGCAGGGGCCGCGGCTCGTCTGCGGCGAAGTCGTCGACGACCTCTTCGTCGGCGGGATCAGCTGGAGTGGCCGGATCAGCCGACGACAGTGACGCTGCCGCCGCCGCGGCGCCGACGAAGAGCCGCCGCGTATCGACCATTCCCATGTTCTCGCACACCGACGATTCTCAGTTCGACGATGCTGAACCGGCTGACGACATCGACCCGCAGACCGTCGCCACCGAACTGCTGATGCGCGCCCTGCAGATCGGGCACGCGAAGGGAGACGCCGATGAGTGGCTGAACACCGGCACTGTCAAGAACCAGATGCGTCGCATGGATCCGTCGTTCAACGAGAAGCCGCTCGGCTTTCGGTCGTTCACCGACTTTCTCGCGTCGCACGACGACATGGCCGAACTCGCCGACGACGGCCCGCAACGGTTGATCCGCCTGCGCCCCGGTACGGGAACCGGCTCCGCGGCCTGACGTCGGCGACGGCCCAGGTCAGACCGCGGGGGCGACGGGCGCCGGTGCTGTCGGGATCAGACCCCTGGCGCGTCGGTGAAGATGGTGAGGGTGGGGGCGGCCGCGAGGAGGCTGCCGAGATCGCTTTTTCCCTCGTCGGTTTCCCGCCAGGCGCGGTACGCCTCATCTGCTTCGATCGAAGCCCAGTGCTCGATGAGCAGAATGTGGGCCGGGTCGTTCACATCGACGACGACATCAACGCCGAGGTTGCCCTCGAACGCCCGAGTGGCTTCGAGAACCGTCGAGATGGCGGCGTGTGCGCCGCTCAGGGCTTCGGGCTTGATCGTGAGGTCGAGCAGGGCGGTTGTGGGCATGGTGAGCTCCTTCGATGGTCACTTCACACTACCTCCGCCTGCCTGATAATGGCTTATGTGACCGATGACCCACTCGTGCCCTGGCCGGTGATCGACGACGACGCCCGGTGCCCGTGCCTCAGCGGCTCACCCTTCGCCGCGTGCTGCGCTCCGTTTCATCGCGGCATCAGCACCGCACCCACCGCCGAACGGCTGATGCGCTCGCGGTACTCGGCCTTCGTGGTGGGTGACGAGGCGTACGTGCTCGCCACGTGGCATCCGAGCACCCGCCCAGCTACCGTGGGCCTCGACCCGGCACACCGCTTCTACCGTCTCGACATTCTTGGCCGAACCGGCGGCGGCCTACTGGAGCACACCGGCACGGTCGAGTTCGAGGCCCGCTTCCGCTTGAACGGCCGCGCCGGTTCACAGCGCGAAAACAGCCGTTTCGTCAAACAGAACCAGAAGTGGTTCTACCTCGATGGCCTGTGACGCCGAACACCTCTACCCAATACCAATAGGGTGAGTGCAGCCGTTCGACGAGGGGAACCCGAATGACACGTGATCAGGTGACCATCATCATCATTGTGATTGCACTGCTCGTTGATCTGAGTGTGCGGGTCGCGGCCATCATCGTTGTTCCACGAAACCGTCGACCCGCCGCCGCCACGGCATGGCTGTTGGCCATCTTTCTCATTCCCTACGTGGGCGTGCTCGTCTTTCTGCTGATCGGCAGCTACAAGCTGCCCAAGAAGCGCCGCGACAAGCAGGCCGCCATCAACAGCTTCATCATCGAGACCACCGACGGTATCGAACTGGTGAGCAACGACCACCCGTGGCCGGCGTGGCTGAAATCCGTCGTGCACCTCAACCGCCAGCTCGGCGCCATGCCACTGGTGGGCGGCAACAGCGCCCGCCTGATCGGCGACTACGAGGCATCCATCGCGGCGATGACGGCTGAGATCGGCATGGCAAAACGGTTCGTGCACTGCGAGTTCTACATCATCGCGCTCGATACCGTGACGAGCGACTTCTTCGCCGCACTCGAGGCCGCGGTGAAGCGCGGGGTCACCGTGCGGGTGCTTCTTGACCACATCGCGTCGATTCGCACGTCGACCCACCGCGCCACCTTCAAACGTCTGACCGACATCGGTGTGATCTGGCAGTTCATGCTGCCCGTGCAGCCGTTGAAGGGCAAATGGCAGCGACCCGACTTGCGAAACCACCGCAAACTGCTGGTCATCGACGGCCTGGTGGGCTTCATGGGGTCGCAGAACCTCATCGACCGCAGTTACAACAAAAAGAGCAACATTCGCCGCGGCCTGCAGTGGCAAGACCTCATGACACGAGTCGAAGGGCCCATCGTCACCGGCATCAACGCCATCTTCATCACCGACTGGTACAGCGAGACAGACGAACTGCTCGACCGCGAAACGTCGCCGATTCGTGAAGAGGCCGTCAATTCGAATCCGGATGCCCTCGACTGTCAACTCGTGCCGAGTGGCCCCGGCTTCGAAGGTGAGAACAACCTGCGGCTCTTTCTCGCATTGATGTACTACGCGCAGAAGAAGGTCATCATCACGAGCCCGTACTTCGTGCCCGACGATTCGATGCTCTACGCCATCACCACCGCCGCCGAGCGCGGAATCCACGTCGAACTGTTCGTGTCGGAGATCGGCGACCAGGCAGGCGTTTATCACGCGCAGCGTTCGTACTACGAGGCACTGCTGCGCGCGGGAGTGCACATCTGGCTCTACGAGTCGCCCTACATTCTGCACGCCAAACATTTCACGATCGACGATGACATTGCCGTCATCGGGTCGAGCAACATGGATATTCGGTCGTTCAACCTCGACCTCGAAATCTCGCTCATGGTTCGCGGCGCAACCTTTGTGAACGAGATGCGCGCAGTCGAAGACGGCTACCGTGCCCGCAGTCGTGAACTCACTCTGACCCAGTGGATGAAGCAGCCGCTGCGCTCAACCATCCTCGACAACCTCGCCCGCCTCACCTCGGCGCTGCAGTAGCCAACGAGTCACCCGAACTGGGGGTTACCGCAGTTCTTCCCCAGTATTACCCCCGTTTCGGGCACGACCGGCCCGTGTACCCCGTTCGCGTGGCACACTTCGGAACATGTACCCCACCCGTCGAGCTGTTCTGATCGGGGCCGCCTGGAGCGTTCCCGTCATCTCACTCGCTGTGGCGACCCCGGCGTCGGCCGCCAGCGGTGGAGTCTCCCAACTGTCGCTCGCTTCGTCGTCGCCGAAGCTTCAGGGCATGCCATCGGGCGGAGGCACTGCACCCCTGATCGTCTCATTCGCCGAGGTCGGCGGTGCGCCCACGACGGGACCCGCATCGGTGTGGGTGACCCGCCTGAACGGCGCGAACGGCTACCCGACCGTCACAGACGAGCTCGTGAATGGAACGAACCCGGACTGGACCGTGTCGAGCAGCCCCACTCACCACGTGCTGACCTACACCGCGATCATCCCTGCAAACGCCGACTCCACGGGCTTCACCGGAACCTGGAATGTGATGTCAGCGGCACCGACCTCCGGTTTCTCAACGGCTACCCTTGTCGGCAACGATGTCGGCACCAGCACCAGCACCGGCAGCACCGACAGCAGCACCGCGGCGACCAACGAGGTCACCATTCCGTTCTCGATCACCAACACGGTGAATCTCGGTACCGCGCGAGCGTACGCCCTCATCGGTCAATTGGCGCTCACCGACGACGGCACTTCGACATTCGATGGTGCGATCGGATTCGATCCTGGCGCCGCCCTTACCGGCTTCTCTCCGGCGGCACAGACGCAGTACGGCACTGAGAGTCAGAACTCCCAGGCCACCCGTGATGCCCATGCCGCCTTCGCTTCGGCACAGTCGATGACGGCGACACACGCCTTGCCCGGCCAGCTCGGCGCCGCCGTCATCACGCCCGGCGTCTGGCACTCGGTGGCCGCCCTCGGCCTCACGGGCAACCTCACCTTCGATGGCGGTGGCCAGTCGAACGCCGTCTTCATTCTGCAGTGCGATGCCGCCATCACCACCGCTGCCGCGAGCACCATGTCGCTTGTCAACGGCGCCAGGGCCGCCAACATCTTCTGGGCGATCGGCGCTGCCACCACACTCGGCGCAGGATCACTGTTCATTGGTACCGCGCTCATCGGTGCTGCTCTCACCGTCGGTTCGGCCAGCCGCATCGAGGGCCGGATGCTCACGCCGAACGCTGCCGTCACACTGGCGTCGTCAACGATCACAGTGCCGCGGTAGGGTCTTTCAGCTCAGTGCTCTCGGCTCGTGCCGTGCTGTCGGCGCTCTCGGCTGCCGTGACCGGTATCGTGGGCGTCAGACGGCCGTTCGCAATGAGAGCGCCTACTACAGGCGCATCCTCTGAGTAGCTGCCGTGGTAGTAGCCATAACCCCGGCCTCCCGCACCCTTCGTCGGAACCCTGTTGAGCACGACGCCGAGTGTGCGGCCACCACCCATGCTGATTCCGGCGAGAGCACGTTCGAGTTCGTCGGTCGTGGTGCGACCCGCCGACACCACGATGATGGCGCCGTCGGAGATCGCGGCCAGAATGGCGGCATCTGTCACGGGCAGGAGCGGTGGGGCATCCACGAGCACAATGGCGTCGAGTGCCAGTTCACGAAGCAGCGTGGTCATTCCGTGCGACCCGAGCAGCTCGCTCGGGTTCGGCGGAATCGATCCAGCCCCCAGTACCCGCAGATTTCCCCGCTCACCCCACGGTTGCAACACATCGTCGAGTTCGGCCGAGCCGATGAGGAGGTCGGTCACGCCAACGCCGCCGACCACGTTGAACGTCGAAGCGACCATGGGCTTTCGGAGATCTCCGTCGACAACCACCACCTTCTGGCCGGCGGCCGACAACGCCACAGCCAGGTTCGCCGTCACCGTCGATTTGCCGTCGTTCGGCGAGGGGCTCGAGATCACGATGATGCGAGGCGGGCTGTCGACGCGCATGAACCGCATGTTCGTGCGCAGCTCGCGAAAAGCTTCAGCCAGAGGGCGGCTCTGTACTGTGACGGAACCCGCGTGAATACCACCCGTCTCCGAGACGATGCGATTCTCGTCGGTGAGTGCTGCGTCTTTGGGCAACACCCCGATGACCGCGAGTTTGAACTGCTGCTGAATCGTCGCCGCTGTGCGAATGCGTCGGTCGAGAACATTGCGCACCATTGCATAGACAATTGCCAGCACGAGCCCGATCAGGGCGCCGATGATCACCGATAGACGTACGTTCGGAAAGATCGGCTGGGTCGGAGCCACAGCCGACTCCACCGGTTCGAGAAACGTCACTGCCGCGACGACCGTGCTGCCGGCCTGCTGAGTGACGGCTTTGTTCTCGAGGGTGGCGATCTGGGTGGTCAGACCCACGATCCAGGCGTCGGCGAGCTTCTTCGCCTCGATACCGCTTGACGCACGGGCTGTGACGTTGATGGTAGGGGTGTCTTTGATGTTCGTCACGGTGATCTCGGCCGCGACAGTCTCGGGCGACGCCGTCAGCCCGAGGGCAGTGATCACAAGCTGGGCGACAGCGCGCGACTCCCCCACCGCCACGTAGGTGGTGGCCTTCGATTTCGCCAGCGCATCAGACGCGACGGTGTCGCCGATCGAACCGTCAGACATCAGCGTCACGATGCCACTCGAGTTGGCGGTGTACACGCGCGTCTGGGCGAAAGTCCACCCGAACGCCGCCGCGGCCCCCAGCAGAGTGATTGCAACGACGGTCACCCAGTGGGCTTGAAGAACGCGGATGTACTCCTGAAGTGAAATGGCGACCTCTGCCTGTTGGCTGAGCAGTCTACGCGCACCACACCCCCGATCGGGTTACAAATTCACTACCGGCGACTACGGAGAAGCGTGAACGAGCGATCGCGCACGATGAGGGTGGTGACCTCACCTTCCACCGTCTGGCCGGGATCGCTCGAGAGCGCGAGGCTCCATTCGTTCAGCGGCGCGGCAGGAACAGTGAACTCGACTCCGTTCGAGGCGGAGTTGAGCAGCAGTGCGAAAGCGTCGGCACCCTCGTGTTCGAAGACGAAAGTGATCGTGCGGGCATCCGGATTCGTCCAGTCATCGTCGCTGAAACCTTCGGCGTCGGAACGCAGAACGCGAACCGTGTTGGGGCCACCCACCTCAGGTGCCTGCCTGAACCAGGCCGGGTGCAGCGCCAGATTCTGCTGTCGCAGCGCGATCAGCTGCTTCGTGAACTCGAGCAGCTCGGTGTCGGCATTCTGCCAGTCGAACCACGAGATCTCGTCATCGTGGCAATAGGCGTTGTTGTTGCCACCCTGGGTGCGGGCGATCTCGTCGCCGCCCAGCAGCATGGGAACACCGGCCGAGAGCAGAACGGTCGCGAGAAAGTTGCGTCGCTGCAGGTCGCGCCGCTCGTTCACCTCTTCGTCGTCGGTGGGGCCTTCGGCACCCTGGTTCGACGACTTGTTGTCGCTCTCGCCGTCGTTGTTGTCTTCACCGTTCGCCTCGTTGTGCTTCTCGTTGTACGACGTGAGGTCGGCCAGCGTGAAGCCGTCGTGGGCGGTGACGAAGTTGATGCTCGACAGCGGCGAGCGGCGATCGCCCTCGTACACGTCGGGGCTGCCGAGAACGCGCTGCGAGAGGGTGCTGAGCACGCCGTCGGCGTCGTTCCAGAAATCGCGCACATCATCGCGGAACTTGCCGTTCCACTCGGCCCAGTCGGCCGGAAAGCCGCCCACCTGATAGCCGGCTGTATCCCACGGCTCGGCGATCATCTTGACGGGCGCGAGCACAGGGTCTTGCTGAATCAGTGTGAGGAATGCGCTGTGCAGCTCGGCATCGCCGCCCTGCCGGGTGAGGGTGGTGGCGAGGTCGAAGCGAAATCCGTCGATGTGCATCTCGGTCACCCAGTAGCGAAGCGAATCCATGATGAGGCCGAGAGCGGTCGGGTGGCCGACGTTGAGGCTGTTGCCGGTACCTGTCGTGTCGAAGTAGGCGCCCCGGTCATCCTGAACCAGGCGGTAGTACGCCTCGTTGTCGATGCCCTTGAATGACAGGGTTGGGCCCATGTGGTTGCCCTCGGCGGTGTGGTTGTAGACCACATCGAGAATCACCTCGAGGCCGGCCGCGTGAAACGCCTTCACCATCTCTTTGAACTCGGCGACCTGGGCTCCGCCGTCGCCACCGGCCGCATACTCGCCGTGCGGTGCGAAGAAGCCGATGCTGTTGTAGCCCCAGTAGTTGCGAAGGCCCTTTTCGAGGAGGTGACTGTCTTGCACGAACTGCTGAACGGGCATCAGCTCGACCGCGGTGACACCGAGCTCAGTGAAGTACCGGATGGCCGCAGGGTGGGCCATACCCGCGTACGTGCCGCGAATGTCTTCGGGAATCTCGGGGTGCAGCTTGGTGAAACCCTTCACGTGCGTTTCGTAGATGATGCTCTCGGAGAGCAGTGTGCGCGGGGCTCTGTCGTCGCCCCAGTCGAATGAGGGGTCGGCGATCACCGAGCGGGGGGTGGAGTCGGCTGAGTCGGTGGGGTCGAGCTCGTCGGGGGCATCCATGTTGTGGCCGAACACGGCCTGGCCCCAGGTGTAGTCGCCCTCGATAGCGGTGGCGTGCGGGTCGAGCAGCAGCTTGTGCGCGTTGTGGCGGAGGCCCTCTTCGGGGTTCCACGGGCCGTCGACGCGGATTCCGTAACGGGTGCCGATGCCGGCGCCCTCGACGATGCCGTGAAAGACGTGGCCGGTGCGCTCCGTCAGCCGCGTCTTCGTCTCGGTGCCGTCGTCGGCGAACGAGCAGAACTCAACGGAGTCGGCGGTCTCGGAGTAGACGGCGAACGAAATACCGCCGTCGAGCAGGGTCACGCCGAGCGGGTACGGAAGGGAACGAGGAAAGACTGTGGGCATGAGCACCATCATGACCGACAGAGGCGTCGGCGCACCGATCTGCAGCTGGGGCTTGACGAAGGCCTCGAAAACCCTCATTCTCGGCTGGTGCCAGTGCGCGCGAGACAGTGTGCACGAGACGGTGTGCGAAGCAGCAGTAAGAACGATTGGAGCATCGTGTGACAGAACCGTTCGTTCCCGTGTCGCTGTCGCCCTCGTCAGCTCCGGGTGCCCTCCCCAGCCCCTGGCCGGCACTCGCCGCCCTCCGGCTGCCCTCGACCGTGGCCGAGGCGCTGGCGTTCGCCGAAGAGCTCAGCCTCCAGCGGGCCGTGCCCGGAGACGGCCGCACCCGTGAACTCTTCGAGGCCCTCGGCACCCTGGCCTGCCACGACCTCGCGGTCGCTCGCGCCGCCGAACCGCACCTCGACGCGCATGCCATCCTCCGCCAGTCGGGAATCGACCCGGGGGCGCGCGGAACGTGGGGTGTCTTCGCGTCGGAGGGCGGCGAGCCGCTCGTCGTTGAGCGCTCTAACGACACGTGGCAGGTCACAGGCACGAAGCAGTGGTGTTCGCTCGCGGGTCAGCTCGACATGGCCCTTGTCACCGCAACTGTCGCGCCTGAGGCCGGCTCGGGCGGGTCTGGTTCGGGCAAGTCTGGCTCGGGCGGGTCTGGTTCGGCCACCGGCCCCGGCGAGCGCCGCCTCTTCGGCGTGCGGCTACGCGATCCGGGCATCACCGTCGAAAGGGGCGCCTGGCACGCCCGCGGTCTCACCGAGGTCGAGAGCGGCCCCGTGCACTTCGACCGCGTCGATGCCCTGCCGATCGGCGCCCCCGGCTGGTACCTCGAGCGGCCCGGCTTCTCCTGGGGCGCCATCGCCGTCGCAGCGTGCTGGTTCGGAGGCGCCGTAGGGCTCGCCCGCACGCTTTTCGAAGCAGTCTCCCCCAGCGCCAGCCCGTTCGCCCTCATGCACCTCGGCAGAGTGGATGCCCTGCTCGAAGACTCGCGCCGCGCCCTGCTCGAGGCGGCCGAACGCATCGACGACGGCCGCGCGACCGGGCCAGAGGGCCGCCTGCTCGCCAAGCGAGTGCGGGCAACGGTCGCACGGGCATCCGAAGAGATTCTGCTGCGCGTGGGGCACGCCCTCGGCCCGGCCCCGCTCGCCCTCGACGCCGCTCACGCCAAACGTGTCGCCGACCTGACCCTCTACCTGCGCCAGCACCACGCCGAGAAAGACGACGCTTCGCTCGGCTCCACGGTCGCGGCGCTGGGCACTCCGCCATGGTGAGCTTCGACGCACGCCTGCCCGGTACTTCGGTCGCCGACTGGGTGGCGGATGCCCGACTGCACACACTCCCGGCGTTCACCCTCGACGGATTCGCGCACCTCATCGTTCTCGCCGCCCACCCCGACGACGAGACGCTCGGTGCCGGCGGCCTGCTCGCCGAGGCCTTCGCCCGCGGCATCCCCAGCACCGTGGTCATTGTCACCGACGGCTCGGCGTCGCACCCGCGCTCGCCCACCGTCTCGCCCGAGGCCCTCGCCCGTCTCCGCGCCGCCGAGGTGCGTGCCGCCGTCGCCCTGCTCTCCCCCGCCGCCGAGGTCGCACTCCTCGACTTCGCCGATGGCTCCCTCGACCGCCAGCTGCCCGCCATCCGCGCCGCGCTCGCCGCGCACCCGGCCCTCGCTACACACACCGGCCCTACCCTGCTCGCGGCTCCGTGGCGCGGCGACGGCCACCGTGACCACCGGCTTCTCGGCGAGCTGGCGGCAGAGCTCGCCCGCGAGCGCGGCCTCACACTCGTCGAGTACCCGATCTGGCTGTGGCACTGGGCGAACCCCGGTCACCCCGACACCCCGTGGACCGGTCTCGTCGCGCTCCCCCTCGGCGACAGCGTTCGTGCGGCGAAGCAGAACGCGATCCGTGAGCACCGCAGCCAGGTCGAGCGGCTCTCGCCCGCCGACGGCGACGAAGAGCAACTTCTGGCCGAGTTTCTGCGGCACTTCGACCGCGGTGACGAGATCTTCGTGCGTTCCGAACATCCGGAACCGAAGCCCGGCGTGGCCCACCCGCCCACTCGCACAGCCCTCCCCGGCACCTACTTCGACGACACCTACGCCCGCCGGGCCGATCCGTGGGGGTTCACCACCCGCTGGTACGAACGGCGCAAGCGCGCCGTGACCCTGGCCGCCCTGCCGCGCGAACGGTATGCGAACGCTCTCGAGATCGGCTGCAGCATCGGCGTTCTCACCCACGACCTCGCCGCCCGCACCGACGCGCTGTTGGCCATAGACATCGCCGAAGCCGCCGTCGAGCGGGCACGCGAACGGCTCGCCGGCGAACCCCACGTCACCGTCGAGCTCGGTGACGCCGCCACCGCATTCCCAGCCGGACGCTTCGACCTCATCGTGCTCTCAGAGGTCGGCTACTACTTCGACGCCCCCACCCTCGCCGCGGTCGCCGCAGACATCTTCGCCGCCCTCACCCCCGACGCCACCTTTGTCGCCTGCCACTGGCGCCACCCTGTCACCGACTACCTGCAGACCGGAGACCACGTGCACACCGTCATCGCCGCCCAAGCCGCCCGGGCCTCCTGCACCCGCCTCGCGCACCACATCGAAGCCGATTTCGTGCTAGACGTCTACTCGCCGAACCCGCGGTCTGTGGCAGCCGAAACGGGCTTGGCATGAGCGCCAGGGTTCCGGATGCCCACCCCCGGCCGTTCGCCACATCCCGTCTGCCAGCTTCCCCCAGCCCGTTTGCGCCTGTGAGGTCATTCGCCATTGTCGTTCCCGCTCGCAATGAAGAGCTGCTCATCGCCCAGTGCCTCACAGCCCTTGGCCTCGCCCGCAGCAGCACAGAAGCGAGCTTCGCCGAACTCGGCGCTCCCTGCCCCCACATCAGCATCACCCTCGTGGTCGACAACAGCGTCGACGACACCGCCCGCATCGCCCGCACCTTTCCCGGAGTCGACGTTCTCGAACTCGATCGCTCCAACGTCGGTGTCTCCCGCGCCCTCGGCGTCGCCCACGCGCTCAGGTCGCTGCGGCCTCAGCTGCTTCACACCGCCTGGATAGCCAACACCGACGCCGACTCGGCCGTACCCTCGAACTGGATCACTTCGCAGCTCGCCCTGGCCGCCGCCGGGGCCGACGTAGTCATCGGAACCGTGCGCCCCGACTTCGCCGACCTCACCGACGCGCAGGTCGCCCGCTGGCGGGAGACCCACACCCCCGGCACCGCTAACGGCCACGTACACGGCGCCAACCTCGGCGTGCGCGCGAGCGTCTATGTCGCGGCCGGCGCGTTCGACTCGCTCGCCGAGCACGAAGACGTCGACCTCGTCGCCCGGCTGCGTTCACTCGGCGCTCGCATCGTCGCCTCGGCCGACGCCGAGGTACTCACCTCCGGCCGGCAGCAGGGCCGCACTCCCGGCGGCTACGCCGGTTACCTTCGCAACAACCTGCTCGGCGAGCCCGCTCCGTCGCGCTAGCCGCGCCCAAGCACCCCCGAGCCGCACCGCGCAAGGCTCAGCACGAGCCGGTTTTCCGTCGTACCGTAAAGGGTGACCAGAGCGACCACCCCGAAGAAAACCGCCCCGACGAGCACTGCAACCCGGCGCGGCACTGCCCAGGCCAACAGGGCAACCCCGAGTGCCCAGCCCAGCGAAAGTGCCCAGCCCACCCAGCCGCCCGCCGGCACCACCCCCATCCGCGTGAACGGTTACGCCGACCTGCGCTCGTACGGCGCCATCGGCGACGGCCGCACCGTGGCGCTCATCGCCCTCGACGGCAGCATCGACTGGTTTCCGGTGCCGAACCTCGGCGGCACGCCGGTGTTCGCCCGCCTGCTCGACGAGGCCGACGGCGGCTCCATCGAGCTCACGCCCACCCAGCCGTTCACCACCACCCGCCGCTACATCGAGGGCACCAACGTGCTCGAGACGACGTTCACCACCGACAGCGGGGTCGCCGTTCTCACCGACGCGCTCGTGACCGGCTTCGCGGGCCGCCTGCCCTGGGCCGAGCTCGCTCGCCGGGTCGACGGCGTGAGCGGTACCGTTCGTTTCCGCTGGCGGGTCGCCCCCGGCACCTGTCTCTCGACGGCCTCGCCGTGGATCCAGAAGACCACCCACGGCCCCGTCATCCGTGTCGACTCCACCACCATCGCCGTACGCGGCATCGACCACGGCCCGCGTGGAGGCGGCGACCGCGCTCTGGCGGGCCGCTTCACCACAGCACCGACATCGCGCCACCTGCTCGCCGTCGTCGGCACGGCCAACGAGCCCCTGCACATCCCCGTTCCCGAACTCACCGACAGCGGAATCGAACGCACCGTCTCGAACTGGCAGTTCTGGTCGCGCGAGTTCACCTACGACGGGCCGTGGCCGGATGCCGTTCAGCGCAGCGCCCTGGCCCTGAAGTTGCTCATCTACAGCCCCACAGGGTCGATCGCCGCCGCAGCCACCACGTCACTGCCCGAGAGCTCGCGTGGCGGCAAGAACTGGGACTATCGCTTCGCCTGGGTGCGCGACGCGGCCTACACACTGCACGCGCTCATCCGGTTCGGCCTGCGCGAAGAGACGCACGCCGCCGTGGCGTGGCTGCTGAAGACCATTCGGGCCAACGGCCCCGACCTGCACGTGTTCTACACGCTCGACGGCCAGCTGCCAGAGGGCGTCACCAAGCACGACTCGCCCGGCTGGCGTAACGCCGGGCCCGTGGTCACGGGCAACCCGGCGAGCGGTCAGCTTCAGCTCGGCGTCTTCGGCGACCTCTTCGACGTACTGCGGCTTTATGTTCAGGCCGGCAACGTGCTCGACAGCGAGACGGGCCGCATGCTCGCCGGCATCGCCGACCGCACCTGCGATGCATGGCGAAGCCCCGACTCCGGGCTCTGGGAGCTCGAAGACATCCGGCACTACACCTCCTCGAAGATGAGCTGCTGGCAGGCTCTCGACTGTGCCGTGCAGCTCGCCGAACTCGGCCAGATTCCGGGCGACCCCGCGCGCTGGCGTGCCGAGCGCGGGCTGATCGCCGAGTGGGTTCGGGAGAACTGCTGGTCTGACGAGCGCCACAGCTACGTCGCCTACCCCGGCACCGACGAACTCGACGCCAGCGTGCTGCTGCACACCGTGAGCGGCTTCGACCGCGGCGAACGCATGTCACAGACCATCGACGCCATCCGGTCTGAACTCGGTCGTGGCCCGCTGGTCTACCGCTACTCCGGTGCCGAGGCAGAAGAGGGCACCTTCGTCGCCTGCGCCTTCTGGCTCGCCTCAGCGCTCGTCTGCGTCGGCCGCCATGATGAGTCGATCGCCCTCATGGACGAGCTCATCGGCCTGTCGAACGACGTCGGCCTCTACTCGGAGATGATCGACGCCAGCGACCTGTCGTTCCTCGGCAACATTCCACAGGGCCTCAGCCACCTCGCCCTCATCAACGCGGCCATCACCATCGAAGAGCTCATGCGTTCGATGTGAAGCTCCGCGCCGGCACGCCCCGGCTGTCGGTGTCGAGCGCGAACACCGAGCCCGAGAGCGGATGCTCCCGCAACTGCTGCTCGGTCAGATTCTCTCGCGCGCTCGTCACGAACAGGGTCGAACGCCCCGGCCCCCCGAAGGCCACCGACGTCAGGTTCGGCGCCGGCAGTTCCCGCCGCAACACCTCGTCACCATTCGCCCGGTACTTCACCACCACGCCTTTGCCGTACAGCGCGGCCCAGAAGTCGCCAGCCGCGTCGCGGGTGAGCCCATCGTGCGGCCCATCGTTCAGAAACACGCTCACCTCACCCAGTTCGCCGGTCGCCGAGTAGGGGGCCACGTACACCGTCTCGACACTCGTGTCGGTGAAGTAGATGAGCGACCCGTCGGCCGACCACTCCAGCCCATTGCCCACGCCCACCCCGCCGCACAGCACACGTTGTTCACCACTCGACGTCACCGAGTAGAACGCTCCGTCGGGCTCGCCGGTGGTGAGGTTCATCGACCCGGTCACCCATCGGCCCGCCGGGTCGACCTTGCCCTCGTTGAGCCGCAATCCCGTGTGGGCATGCCGGATGCCCGCCAGCTCCCGCACGATCACCCCCGCCTCACTGACCAGCACCACCCTGTCGCCGAGCGAGACGACGAAGCCGGGCTCGCCGTCGATACTCGCCAGGTGAAACGAAGCGAGCGGTGCGGGCAGCTCGATGTGCCGATCATCCGCCCCACTGACGGCACCGCCGTAGGGGCTGATGTGAAGGATTCCCGATGTGATGTCGCACCAGAGAAGGTCACCCTCGAGGTCGGGGGTACCGGCTTCACCGCCCGCCGCGCGCCACACGAGGCTCTCGCCGAGGATAGCCTTCTGCTCGCGAAAGACCCGAGGTTCTGAAACGAAATCGCCCATCGAACCATCGAACCACACCCGGTGTCAACCGCCCGCAGGCCGACGTGACGGGTTGACACTGCGAGCGTAACGTGAAGGTCATGGATCTCGGTATACAAGGAAAAACAGCACTCATCTCCGGCGCCGATTCGGGTATCGGCTGGCACACGGCACGTCTCCTTCTCGCTGAGGGCGCAACCGTCGTCATCACTGACAAAGACCAGCAGAGCCTCGACACGGCCGCTAGCGAACTGAACGCGCCCGACGGCGCGCTGCACGCCTTCGCCGCAGACATCACCGACGTGGCATCGATCGCCGCCCTGCACGACAAAGTGACCGGGGTTGTCGGCGACATCGATATTCTGGTTCAGTCGGCTGGCATCACGGGAGCCCAAGGCCTCTTTCATGAGATCGACGACGAGGGCTGGACCTCGACGATCGAGGTCGACCTGATGGGCCCCGTGCGACTCGTCTCGGCGTTTCTGCCGAGTCTGCGCAAGGGCGGCTGGGGCCGGCTTGTGTTCGTCGCCTCTGAAGACGCCGTGCAGCCCTATGACGACGAGCTGCCCTACTGCGCGGCGAAGGCCGGCATCCTCGCCCTGGCGAAGGGCCTCTCCCGCAGCTACGCCCTCGAGGGGCTGCTCGTGAACTGCGTGAGCCCGGCCTTCATCCACACGCCCATGACCGACGCGATGATGGAGAAACGGGCCGACCAGCAGGGCACCGACGTCGACGAGGCCATCGAAAGCTTTCTCGACGAAGAACGCCCGTACATGGAACTCAAGCGGCGCGGCGAGCCAGAGGAGGTGGCGAATGTCATCGCGTTCCTCTGCTCAGAGGCCGCCAGCTTCGTGAACGGTTCGAACTACCGCGTCGACTCCGGCTCGGTCGCCACGATCTAGACCGCCAGCCGCCAACACCCCCTGCCCGGTCATCCGGTCGGGCCATCCCCACGATTCACACCAGAAAGGCACACCATGTCTACGACAACCATCGAACGCGACGTTCACGTTCCCGCCGACGGCGGACCGAAGAGCACGCGCCGACAGAACGCCGAGCGCGGCTTCAAAGCGCCCAAAGAGCTCACCGACGCGCTGCAGCAGGTACTGGTCGACCTCATCGAACTGCACGTTCAGGGCAAGCAGGCGCACTGGAATGTCGTCGGCAAGAACTTTCGAGACCTTCACCTGCAGCTCGACGAGATCATCGATGCAGCTCGTGAATTGAGCGACACCGTCGCTGAGCGTATGCGTGCGTTGCATGCGGTTCCGGATGGCCGTTCCGACACGGTCGCGGCCACGACGACGTTGCCCGAGTACCCCAACGGCGAGATCGACACCGCCGAGACCGTCGACCTGGTGACGGTTCGCATCGAGTCTGTCGTCGGAACCATGCGCGACGTTCACGACGCCGTCGACGAGGCCGACCCGACCAGTGCAGACATTCTGCACGCCATCATCCAGCAACTCGAGCAGTACGCGTGGATGGTATCGGCCGAGAACCGCAAGGCGACCGCCAAGTAGAGCCACAAAACACGAAACCCGCGAACACCGGCCTCGACGGGCTGGTCTTCGCGGGTTTCGTGTTCAGCTCGGCGTGCCGCGCGGCTCAGGCCTCACCGAAGCCCGACTCGATGAGCCCGGCCAGCGCATCGAGCGCGTCGGTACCCGATTGATCGGCGGTGCTGAGCGTGGCGGTCGCCCCGCGCACGAGCCCGAGCGACATGATGCCCAGCAGGCTCTTCGAGTCTTTGCCGTTGATGGTTACCTTCGCGGCGAAGGTGTTCGCGAGTTTCACGAACTCTGCCGCAGGGCGAGCGTGCAGTCCGTCTTTGTTGACGATGCTCACCGTTCGGACGAGCGAACCAGAGGCGCCTCGGGCCGCGTCGACACTGCCGCCCGCCGCACCGTCGGTGTCACCCGGGGTGCCCGCCAGGGCATCCGGAGCCTCACCGAACGAACCGCGCGCACTCTCAGCCGCCGCAACGACCTCATCGAGCGCGCCACCCGTCTCGGCGGTCACCGACGCTGCCACCGCGCCCTCGACCAGCGGCGCGTCGACGATGCGCACACGCTCGCGCACCTCGTCGTCGAGAAAGTCGAGCGCTGTCTCGGCGGTCAGAATGGCCGAGCCAAGGTCGCAGAGCACCACGACCCCGACGCCGGAGTCGACCTCGGCGATGGCCTTCGTCACCTTCTCGAAGCTGGTGCCGATTCCGCCCTCGTCGGTGCCGCCGGCCGCAGCCATCGCCGTCGCCGGCGCCATCTGCGACGCGAGTTCGATGAGGCCCGCCGCGATCTTCTCGCTGTGCGAGACGAACACCAGGCCCACCTTGCCGTCGACTGCCGCCACGCTAGGCGCCGGGGCTTTCGACCAGGCTGAAGCCGGGCTGCGCCGCGTCGGATGCCGCACGCAGCATCAGCGCCGACGACTGCGACCCGGGGTCGCGGTGCCCAATGGCCCGCTCGCCGAGGTAACTCGCCCGGCCCTTGTGGGCCACGAGTGGCTCGGTCGACTCGGCACCCTTCTCGGCGGCATCGGCTGCGGCCAGCAGAATCTCAGGCTCACTCTTGCCGTCGGCCTCCGCTGCCGTTGCAGCGTCGACCGCCGGGCTCCACGCGTCGATCATGGTCTTGTCGCCCACAGCGGCCTTGCCGCGGAGCACTACGCCGTCGCGCGCAGCCGTCAGCAGCGCCACGATGGCCGCACCGTCGAGCTCAGCTTCTTTGCCGACGGCCTGCGCCGCCTTCAGAAAAGCCGTGCCCACCAGCGGCCCCGATGCCCCACCCACGGTGGAGATGAGGGTCGTGGCGACGAGTTTGAGGGCATCACCCGGTAGAGCGTCAGCCGGCAGCGCGTCGAGCTTCACGATCACGGCGCTGAACCCCCTGTCGAGGTTCTCTCCGTGGTCTCCGTCGCCGATCTCCCGGTCGAGGGTGATCAGCTCCACTCTGTGCTCGGCGATCACGCGCGCGCTCAGCCTGATCCAGTCGGTCACCCAGGTGATGCCCAGTGTCATGCGTATACTACCTTCCCCACCGAAGCGCGGCGGTCTGCACGGGGGCATCCCACAGCTCGGTGAGTTCGTCGTCGAGTTTCAGAACGGTGATGGATGCCCCCTGCATCTCGAGCGAGGTGACGAAGTTGCCCACGAGCGTGCGCGACACCGTGATGCCCTTCTCGGCCAGTACCTCGGCCGCGCGACGGAACAGAATGTACAGCTCCACCTGCGGGGTGCCGCCCATGCCATTCACGAACAGCAGCACCTGGTCTCCGGAGGCGAAGGGCAGGTCTTCGAGAATCGGCGCGAGCAGGCGGTCGACAATGGCGTCGGCCGGCTCGAGCTTGATGCGTGCACGACCCGGCTCGCCGTGGATGCCGATACCGATCTCGATCTCGTCTTCTGGCAGGTCGAAGCTCGGCTCGCCGGCGTGCGGCACCACAGGCGCGGTCAGCGCGACACCCATCGACCGCGTCTGCGCGTTGACCTTGGTGGCGACGGCCGCGACGGCGTCGAGATCGTCACCGCGTTCGGCAGCGGCGCCCGCGATCTTCTCGACCAGAACGGTGCCGGCGACACCGCGTCGGCCGGCGGTGTAGAGCGAGTCCTTCACGGCGACGTCGTCGTCGACGATGACGGTACGCACGTCGATGTCTTCGGCACCGGCCAGATCGGCGGCGGTCTCGAAGTTCAGTACGTCTCCGGTGTAGTTCTTCACGATGTGCAGAACGCCTGCTCCGCCGTTGACGGCGATCGTGGCGGCGAGAATCGGGTCGGGCGTGGGCGAGGTGAACACCGGGCCGGGAACGGCGGCATCGAGCATCCCGAAGCCGACGAATCCGCCGTGCAGGGGTTCGTGCCCACTGCCGCCACCGCTCACGATGCCGACTTTGCCCGGGGTGGGGGCGTCTTTTCTCACGATGAAAATGGGGTCGTACGACACCGTGACGAGGTCGGGGTGAGCCGCCGCGATTCCGGCGACCGCTTCGGCCACCACGTTCTTCGGATCATTGATGAGTTTCTTCATTGAAATTCCTTCGCTATCGGCGATCCAGTTCACTCAATCTACGCCAAAAAAGCCCAGCGCCAGTAGAGTGACGGGCATCGCCGCATTCGAACAGATGCGGCACGTACAAAGGGGTCGACATGAATGGTTTGGGTCTTGATTTCGTTTCGGAGCTGGTAGGCACAGCTCTGCTGGTACTCCTGGGAACAGGAGTCGTCGCAAACGTCGCACTCACGAAGTCGAAAGGCTTCAACGGCGGCACCCTGATGGTCAACTTCGGCTGGGGCCTCGCCGTCTTCGCCGGCGTCATCGTCTCCTACGCCTCCGGCGCCCACCTCAACCCCGCCGTCACCCTCGGCCTCGTCGCCAACGGAGCGAAAACCTTCGGCTCAGGCAACGCCCAAGTCGACGTGAACATCGCCACCGTGCTCGTGTTCATCCTCGCCCAACTCCTCGGCGCCATCATCGGAGCCTGCTTCACCTGGCTCGCCTACAAACAGCACTTCGACGAAGAACCCGAACCCGCCAACAAACTCGGCGTCTTCTCCACCGGCCCCTCCATCCGCAGCTACGGCTGGAACCTCGTCACCGAGATCATCGGCACCTTCGTACTCGTGTTCGTCGTCATCGGCTTCGGCCGCAACGGCTCCGCCGCCGGCCTCGCCTCCCTCGGCGCCCTACCCGTAGCCCTACTCGTCATCGGCATCGGCGCCTCCCTCGGCGGCCCCACCGGCTACGCCATCAACCCCGCCCGCGACCTCGGCCCCCGACTCGCACACGCCTTCCTCCCCATCAAAGGCAAAGGCCCCTCAGACTGGTCCTACTCCTGGGTACCCGTCGTCGGCCCCATCATCGGCGGAGTCATCGCCGGCCTCGTCGCCGGCCCACTCCTCCCCATCCTCACCACATAACCCCACCTCCTCGCTGAATGAAGAAACGCCCCAAGACTTCTGTTTTGGGGCGTTTTCGACTCCCGCTGCCCTTCGAACAGAGCCTGGCAGCACGCGGAGATGGTCAGCGGTTGGTGGCGGAGACCCAGAGGTCGAGCTTGGCGGCGGCGGCGCCCGAGTCGATAGCGTGGGCGGCGGTGAGCATGTGGGCGGCGAAACGTTCCACGATGCCGCGCTGCGACTCCGACGGGTCGCGGGCCAGGTCGAAGGCGACGAGGCCCGCCGCCGCGTTCAGCAGCACGATGTCTCGCACGGGCCCGGTGTCTCCCGAAAGAACGCGCCGCACCGTCTCGGCGTTCGCATCAGGTGAGCCGCCGCGAAGATCATCGATGCGCGCGCGGGCGATGCCGAGGTCACGCGGGTCGAGGTCGTGCTCGGTCACAGCACCCCTCGACACCTCCCAGATGTGGCTATGCCCTGTTGTGGTCAGTTCGTCAAGCCCGTCATCGCCCCGAAGAACCAGCGCGGTCGCTCCGCGGGTCTGAAAGACGCCCACAAAGAGCGGAACGCGGTCGAGCTGTGCCACCCCGACAACAGACGCTTCGGGCCGAGCCGGGTTGCAGAGTGGGCCGAGAAAGTTGAACACCGTCGGAATTCCGAGCTCGCGGCGAACCGCGCCGGCGTGCCGAAAACCGGGGTGGAACTTGGCGGCGTACGCGAACGTGATACCGGCTTCGGTCAGTACTCGAGCCACCTCAGAACCCTCAAGATCGAGGTTCAACCCGAGGGCAGCAAGCACATCAGAAGAGCCGGCGAGT
The DNA here is from genome assembly GCF_035018625.1 of Subtercola sp. RTI3. NCBI lineage: Bacteria > Bacillati > Actinomycetota > Actinomycetes > Micrococcales > Microbacteriaceae > Subtercola > Subtercola sp. RTI3. The sequence continues at coordinate 235,104 of NZ_JASJXO010000001.1, forward strand.
GAGCTAGCGGCTTTGTTGCCGTGCTTCACGACGGGCACGCCGGCTGCGGATGCCACTATCGACGCCATTGTGGAGACATTCACGGTGCCGAATCGGTCACCTCCGGTGCCCACAATGTCGAGGGCGAACGGGTCGACCACCAGCGGCATCGCGTGCTCGAGAATCGCATCCCGAAAACCGACGACCTCGTCGACCGTCTCGCCCTTCGCCCGCAGGGCCACCAGGAACCCGGCTACCTGAGCAGGTGTCGCAGAGCCCTCCATGATCTCGTTCATCGACCATGTGGCGTCGGCCACCGAGAGGTCTTTCGCCTCGAGAAGCGACGAGATTATGTGAGACCAACTCTGTTCGGGTGCCATATCAGCGATCATAAAGCGTTGCTGAGGGAAGACACGCCGGGCCCGAGTTCTACAGAGTGTGTAAATGCCCAACGCGCGATAAGAAATCGGACATAATGGAAGTTGTGACGAGCAACTCGATGACCCAAACTCCCACCGCGCCCCTGGTGCAGCGGCCCAATGTCGTGGCCGTCGGCACGATCGTCTGGCTCGGCAGCGAGGTGATGTTCTTTGCTGGCCTCTTCGCCATCTACTTCACGCTGCGCTCGACGTCTCCTGAACTGTGGAGCACCGAGACCGGTCATTTGAACGTACCGTTCGCAACCGTGAATACGCTGATTCTCGTATCGTCGTCGTTCACGTGCCAGTTCGGAGTGTTCGCCGCCGAGCGACTGCAGGCGCGCGCTACGGGCTGGAAGCCCACGCAGTGGGGCATGGTCGAGTGGTTCTTCCTCACCTATGTTCTGGGCGCGCTCTTCGTCTCCGGCCAGGTCTGGGAGTACTCGAACCTCGTTCAAGACGGCATCACCCTCTCGTCGTCGGCCTACGGCTCGGCTTTCTACCTGACCACCGGTTTTCACGCCCTGCACGTCACCGCCGGACTCTTCACCTTCCTCCTCATGATCGGTCGCGCCTTCGGCGTCAAGAACTTCGGTCATCGTGAGGCCACCAGCGCCATCGTCGTGTCGTACTACTGGCACTTCGTCGATGTGGTCTGGATCGGCCTGTTCCTCGTCATCTACGTGCTGAAGTAGCAGCGTCCGTCGTGGCCCGAAAGATTTTGCCCCAAAAGAGAGTTGAGAGAATGGCCCGCACTTCGAAGAAAGCGAACAGACGGCACCCGCTTGCAACCGTCGTGCTGATCGCGATCGGGCTGGCCTTCACCGGCGGCGGTTACGCCCTGTTCACCAGTACGGCGACAGCGAACACCGACACGGCCTCGTCACAGACCACGGTCGATGAAGGCAGCAAGCTGTTCGCATCGAACTGCGCCACCTGCCACGGCATGAACCTGCAGGGCACCGCAGCCGGCCCAAGCCTGCTCGGCGTCGGTGCAGCATCCGTCGACTTCCAGGTGGGTACCGGGCGCATGCCGCTCGCCATGCAGGGCCCGCAGGCCATGCAGAAGCCGGCACAGTTCACGGCAGACCAGACCGCCGCACTCGCCGCCTACGTCGCCTCGCTCTCACCCGGCCCGGCCGTGCCGACCGACGACCAGCTGACCAACACCGGTAACGCTACAAACGGTGGTGAGCTGTTCCGCATCAACTGCGCCATGTGCCACAACGTGGCCGGCGCGGGCGGCGCGCTCACCGAGGGCAAGTTCGCACCCGAGCTGACCGGGGTGGAATCGAAGTACATCTACGAAGCCATGCTCACCGGCCCGCAGAACATGCCCGTCTTCAACGATCACAACATCACCCCCGAAGACAAACGCGACATCATCACCTACTTGAAGTACCTGCAGAACAACCCGTCGCCGGGCGGATTCGACCTCGGCAACCTGGGCCCGGTGGCCGAGGGCCTGTTCATCTGGATCTTCGGCATCGGCGCGGTTGTCGCAATGACAATCTGGCTCACAGCAAAGTCGAACTAGAACCCTCGCCCCGCATCTCCTGCAACACATTCTTTAGGCTCGAAAGGGAACACCATGGCACACGACGACAGCAGCGGTAAGGATCTCGCTGCCACCTCGTCTGGGGCAGGCGGCTTGTCGCTCGACCGCGACCTCGTACCGTCGAAGCAGGTCTCGGGCGGTCTGGCCGTCATCAGTGACGACAACCTCCCCGACCCGGGTCTTCCGCCGCACCGCAAGCGAGTCACCGACCAAGACCCGAAGAAGGCGAGCACCGCCCAACGGCAGGTCTACACCCTCTTCTACCTGTCGATCGCCGGCAGTATCTTCGCCATCGCGGCGTACATGGCATTCCCCATCAACGCGAATGACCCTGGCTCGGTACGACTGAACACGGTGTTCCTCGGCCTCGGCATCACGCTGGCGCTCATGGGCATCGGCCTTGGCGCGGTGCACTGGGCGAAGACCCTCATGCACGACGAAGAGGGCATCGACATCCGTCACCCCGTTCGCAGCAGCGACGAGGTACGAGCTCGTGCGGTGGAGATCTTCCACGAGGGCAACGTCGAGTCGGGTTTCGGCCGTCGTTCGCTCATTCGCAACAGCCTTATCGGCGCGCTGGTGGCTTTTCCGCTGCCGGCGGTCATTCTCTTCCGCGGCCTTGGCCCGCAGAACGAGGTGCCGTCAGAGTTGCTCTCCCACACCATGTGGAAAGCTGGCGCACGCCTCACGCTCGACCCCTCCGGCCTTCCCATCAAGGCCTCCGATGTGACACTGGGCTCGGCCTTCCACATCATTCCCGAGGGTCTCAACGACGCCCCCGACCGGCTCGAGCAGAAGGCGAAAGCTGCCGTACTGCTCATGCGGGTCAACCCTGCTGACCTCAACGTCAGCGCCGGCCGCGAGAGCTGGAACTACGACGGCATCGTCGCGTACTCCAAGATCTGCACGCACGTCGGTTGCCCGGTGGCCCTGTTCGAACAGCAGACACACCACCTTCTCTGCCCCTGCCACCAGTCCACGTTCGACGTGAACAACGAGTGTGAGGTCATCTTCGGCCCGGCCAAGCGGCCGCTGCCCCAGTTGCCCATCACGGTCGACGGCGAGGGCTACCTCATTGCACAGAGTGACTTTCACGAGCCAGTCGGCCCAAGTTTCTGGGAGCGTTCATGAGTACCATCGAAAGAAGCACCGCCCCCGGCCCCGGCCCTCTCGAGTCGGGCCCCACCGAGGCACCGGCCCAGGCCGAAGCCCCGAAGATCTCCAACGCACCATCCGCTCGCTTCACGTCGATCGCAGCGAACTACATTGACGAACGCACGAGCATCTCGGCTGTCGTCAAGGAGTTCGGTCGCAAGATCTTCCCCGACCACTGGTCGTTCATGCTGGGTGAGGTGGCGCTGTACAGCTTCGTCATCATCATTCTGACCGGAACATTCCTGACATTCTTCTTTCAGGCATCCATGGCTCCCGTCACGTACGACGGCAGCTTCGTGCCCCTGAAGGGTGTCGAGATGTCGTCGGCCATGTCGTCGACTCTGAACATCTCGTTCGAGATTCGCGGCGGCTTGCTCGTGCGCCAGATCCACCACTGGGCTGCACTGCTGTTCATCGCCTCCATCGGCCTGCACATGCTGCGCATCTACTTCACCGGCGCGTTCCGGAAGCCCCGTGAGCTGAACTGGGTCATCGGGTTCATTCTGTTCATCCTGGCTCTGGCCGAAGGCTTCACGGGCTACTCGCTTCCTGACGACCTGCTCTCGGGCAACGGCCTCCGCATCATTGATGGCATGGTGAAGGGTGTACCGTTCGCGGGCTCCTGGTTGTCATACCTGATCTTCGGCGGCGAATTCCCGGGCGAACAGATCGTGGGGCGGTTGTACACGCTGCACATACTTTTGCTGCCGGCCATCATCGTGGCGTTGATCGCGCTGCACCTGGTGTTCGTCGTGGTTCACAAGCACACGCAGTACGCGGGCCCCGGCAAGACAAACGAGAACGTCATCGGCTACCCGGTGCTTCCCGTCTACGCAGCCAAGGCCGGTGGATTCTTCTTCATCGTCTTCGGCATCGTGGCGCTGATCGCTTCGTTCTTCACCATCAACCCCATCTGGAACTACGGGCCATACGACCCCTCCCCTGTTTCGGCAGGAACCCAGCCCGACTGGTACATCGGCTTTGCCGATGGTGCTCTGCGGCTCATTCCGCCGGGACTCGAGGCCGTCATCTGGGGCCACACGTATTCGTTCAACATTCTGATTCCCATCGCGGTGCTCGGTCTGTTCATCGTCACCGTGCTGATCTACCCGTTCATCGAAGGCTGGGTGACCGGCGATCGCCGCGAGCACCACATCCTCGACCGCCCGCGCAACGCTCCCACCCGCACGGCCATCGGTGCCGCCGGTGTCACGTTCTACGCAGCCCTCTGGGCCGCGGCGAGCTCCGACATCATCGCTACACACTTCCAGCTGTCGATCGAGGCCGTGATCCACACGATCCAGGCAACGGTCATCCTCGGCCCGATCATTGCGTACTTCGTCGCGAAGCGAGTGTGTCTCGCTCTGCAGAAGAAAGACCGTGAGATCGCGCTGCACGGCTTCGAGTCGGGCCGTATCGTTCGACTGCCGGGTGGCGAGTACATCGAGGTTCACCAAGACGTCGACGAGTATGAGCGATGGAAGCTGGTGTCGTTCAACGAGTACAAGCCGCTGATGATCCGCCCGAACGCTCGCGGCAAGATCACGCAGACCCAGCGTTTGCGTGGTCGCATGTCGAACTGGTTCTTCGAAGATCGCATCGCCCCGGTTCGAAAGACCGACGTCGAGCGCCAGTCGCAACACCACTAGGCAGTACCGCAGCACCTGTAACGCGGCAAAATAACGCTGTGTCAGAAGTCCCTCTCCCTCATCGGGAGGGGGACTTCTTCGTTCTGCCGTAAGCATTCAGTGCCAACTGCATCTCTACAGGCATGACAACGAAAAAGTTCTTACTGGCAACGACGCTCTGCGCCGCTGTCGTGCTGGGCGGGCTCGGCTCCGGGGCCGCTGCATTTGCTGACGAGCCGAGCGGCTGGCACGGCGGCGGCGGTGCGGTAGACGATCCCAGCACCGGCGGTGGGCCGCTCGACGACTCGTCGGGCAAATTGGTGATCTACGAGCCTGCACCAAAAGATGCGACCCCACGCCCCACACCGCCGGGCTTTCGACTGCCCCTGCCCGGGATGACTCCGCGAGAGGATTCTTCGAGCGGAGCAGGCGGCGCCCGGTCATCGAAGGGCGGAGACAAATCCACGGGAGGTGACAAATCGGCGCCTGACGAGCCGACCGACTTCATCAACCCGTTCGCCGGAACTAAGGGAGCCAAGACCCCAACGACCCTCGATGTGTTTCGGCCAGGAGCTGACGCCGACAGTTTCGACCGAGTCACGCTCACGACGTCGAAAGACCTGGCGAAGCTTGCATCAGTCGAGCCGATCACCGGCAAGATGGGACCGGGCATGTTCGTGCAAACCGGTGTCTCGATCTCGTTCACGAGTGATGTGATGTCATCGGCAGCTGACGTCACACAGGCCATCTTCACCCTCAGCCGGGGTGGCATCTCGTCGTGCAAACGCAGCGACGCGACCTTTGTCTGCACGTTCACGAAGCAACGGCAGTCACGCTCGCGACCCACCATAGACACAACAGGCATCGCCGACTTCGCCCCACCCGCCGGAGACGAGCAGCCGGTACCGCTCTGCACCGGGCAGGCCCGCGATGGCGGATTCGGCATCGCCACCATCATTTCGGTGGCCGATGTGTCGTGCGATGCGTCTGCCGACGTTGCGCCGGTTGGTCTCGAGATCGGTCACCTGTACACCGACCCGGCGCTCGGCATCCCCACGGTGCGACCGGGAGACGGCAGCATCGTCTACGACGCCCCGCAGTCCGCCCAGGGCCAGTACGTCACCATGCAGGCATGGGCGGTCGCCGCCGATGGCACCACATCGTGGCCGTTCTACGTCGCCATCCGCAACCGATACGCACCGGAGGCGAAGCCGCAGACGACGATTGAGGCCGTGCGCGGAGTCGACACCGTCATCCCAGCCCGCTCGCTGTTCTCCGACGAAGACGTCGACCTCTACGGAGCCGAAAGTGGTGACCACCTCACCTCGACGGTCACGTCGAACGCAGCCGAGGGCGGCGCGTGGTTCGATGGAGCGGGCAACCTGCACTTCCAGTCGATCGACGTCATTCACGGCGACTACACCGACCACGTGACGGTGAAGGCGGTCGACGCGTTCGGCCTGCCCTCCCCCGAGCTCACGCTCACCGTTCACGTCTCCGACCTGATGCCGGGCTGTGCCACGTCGGGCACGACCACCGATACGGTGACACCGGTGCGCATCGAGCTGCGTTGCTGGATCACCCCTGTCGCCGGGTGGCGACAGATCGCGGGGCTCGACTACAGCCTTGTCGAGGCTCCGGCGTTCGGAACTCTCAGCGCGGTCGACCCGGTCTCGGGCACGGCTACCTACACACCAGACCCGGCACATGCCGGCCCGGTGAGCCTCACGTTTCGAGCAGACAACAACGGAGCATCCAGAGACGCCGTATTTACCGTCAACGTGACCTCGGCGCCGTGATGATCAGTCGCTGAGCGACGACTTCTCGGCGCATTTGTCGAGAAGTCACGAAGAAGCCCCCGCGAGCATCCGGTTGAGGATGCCCACGGGGGCTTCTTTCGTGCCTGAAAGCGGCTCTAGCGGGCGAAAAAGCCCCGGTAGTACTCATAGGTCCAGCCGATGATGGCGATGAGGATGAGTGACACACCGATGAAGCAGATCCACGTGCCGACGGCGAGGCCGGCGAAGAAGATCGCCAGCGAACCACCGAGAACGATGGGCCACCAGCTCCACGGGCTGTAGAAACCCATCTCAGGGTCGCCATCGTCGATGTTCGAGTCGGTCATGTCTTCGGGCAGCTCGCCGCCCTGGGCACCGTGCACGCGGCCGAGGTAGAACGCGAGGAACGCGCCGAGAATAGCGCCGAGCGCTATACCCAGCGTGCCGACCCACTCGACCTTGCCGTACGACACGAGCGACCAGAACACGTAGACCGCGTCGGCGAGGATGAAGAAGCCCGCGAGGATCCAGAAGACGTTGATATTGGCGCGCACGGTACTACTTCACCTTCTCAGTCTGAATGTCGTACGTCGGTGCGTCGGGCGCATCTCTCGCCGGGCCCACTCCGACCGGCACGCCGGCCTCGGGGTGGTTCAAGTCGAATGCAGGAGACTCGCTGCGAATACGGGGAATCGAGGTGAAGTTGTGGCGAGGAGGCGGACAGGAGGTAGCCCACTCGAGCGAGCGGCCGTAGCCCCACGGGTCGTTCACAGTGACCTTCGGAGCGTTTCGGGCCGTGATGTACACGTTCAAGAAGAACGGGATCATCGACGAGGCCAGCAGGAAGGCGCCGACGGTGGAGATCTGGTTCATCCAGGTGAAGCCGTCGTCGGGTGAATACGTCGCGTAGCGACGGGGCATGCCCACCACTCCGAGCCAGTGCTGGATGAGGAACGTGGTGTGGAACCCGATGAACAGCAGCCAGAAGTGCCACTGGCCGAGCTTCTCGTTCAGCATCTTGCCTGTCCACTTCGGCCACCAGAAGTAGAAGCCGGAGAACATGGCGAACACGACGGTACCGAACACCACGTAGTGGAAGTGCGCAACGACGAAGTACGAGTCAGACACGTGGAAGTCAAGCGGCGGCGATGCCAGGATCACACCGGTGAGACCACCGAACGTGAAGGTGATGAGAAAGCCGATGGCCCACATCATGGGTGTTTCGAACGTGACCGAACCGCGCCACATCGTACCGACCCAGTTGAAGATCTTCACACCCGTCGGCACCGCAATGAGCATGGTCATCAGGGCGAAGAACGGCAGCAGCACCGAACCGGTGACGTACATGTGGTGAGCCCACACCGTGACCGAGAGGGCGGCGATCGAGATGGTCGCGTAGACGAGCGTCTTGTAGCCGAAGATGGGCTTCCGGCTGAAGACCGGCAGAACCTCGGAGATGATACCGAAGAAGGGCAGCGCGATGATGTACACCTCGGGGTGCCCGAAGAACCAGAAGAGATGCTGCCAGAGCAACACACCGCCGTTGGCCGCGTCGTAGATGTGACCGCCGAACACGCGGTCGACGCCGAGCGCCGAGAGCGCAGCGGCGAGAACCGGGAAGGCCATCAGAACGAGGATGGACGTGACGAGGATGTTCCAGGTGAAGATGGGCATGCGGAACATGGTCATACCGGGGGCACGCATCGTGATGATGGTCGTGATGAAGTTCACCGCGCCGAGGATGGTGCCGAACCCGCTGAGCACGAGCCCGAACACCCAGAGATTCCCGCCGTCTCCCGGCGTGAACGTTGTACTCGACAAGGGCGCATAGGCGAACCAGCCGAACGACGCAGCGCCCTGGGGGGTGAGGAACCCAGCGACCACGATGGCCGAGCCGAAGGTGTAGAGCCAGAAAGCCAGACCGTTCAGACGCGGGAACGCGACATCCGGAGCACCGATCTGCAGCGGCATGAGCACGTTGGCGAAACCGGCGAACAGTGGTGTCGCGAACATGAGCAGCATGATGGTGCCGTGCATGGTGAAGAGCTGGTTGTACTGGTCTTTGGTTGCCAGCAGCTGCTCACCGGGCTCGAAGAGCTGAGCCCGAATGACGAGTGCCATCACTCCGCCGAGGCAGAAGTAGATGAACGACTCGATGAGGTACATGTACCCGATGGTCTTGTGGTCGGTGGAGGTGATCCACTTGACCAGAACGTTGCCTTTACGTTCGACCGGGGTGGTCTTGGGGGCGGTTAGGGTCGTCATCGTCGCCTTCTACTTCGCGCTGCTGCTGGTCGACTCCGCGAGCGGAGACGTGGTGCCCGGGAGGTTTGTGTTGCGGTTGTAGTCGTCACCGAGCTGGCCAGTGTTGCCTTCAGCCGCAAGCTGAGCCGTGTACGCGTCGTAGTCGGCTTGCGACACGACCTTCACGTTGAACAGCATGTCGGAGTGGTACTCGCCACACAGCTCGGCGCACTTGCCAGCGTATGTTCCGATTCGCTCAGGCGTGACGTACATGTAGTTCGTCTTGCCGGGGATCATGTCTTTCTTGTACAGAAAGTCGATGACCCAGAACGAGTGGATGACGTCGCGGGAGTGAAGCTCGATGGTGATCTTCTTGTCGACGGGCAGAACGAGCGTGGGGATCTGGCTCTCAACGAGCGCGCCGTTCGCGTCGTTGGGGTCGGCCTGCGCCTGCACACCCGCCGTGTAGACGTTCTGGTTCACGTAGTTGAAGTCCCAGGCCCACTGCTTGCCGTAGACCGAGATGACCTGGTCGGGCTGCGCGTAGGGCTGCTCGATGTCGGCCTGGTCTTTCGCGGTGAAGGCGAAGAAGCCGAGCACCAGGATGAGCGGCACGATCGTGTAGAAGATCTCGATGGGCATGTTGTACCGAAGCTGGATGGGCAGGCCCGTCTGGCCCTTGCGGCGACGGAACACCACCACGGCCCAGATCGTGAGGCCCCAGGTGATGATTCCCACGGCGAGGAGAACGATCCACGACGTGACCCAGAGGCCCGTGACCTTGTCGGTGTTGTTGGTGGTACCGGGTTCGGCTGGCAGGAAGCCCTGCAGCTGCTGCTGCGAGCAGCCCGCAAGCAGCAGACCCATGGTTACCATCACCGGGATGGCGACCCATCTAAGACGTCGGTTCGAGCGCACCTGTAACCCTTCGGAACTACTGCTGGCAAATCTTCTGTCAAGTGTATTTGACCCTGCCTAGCCTAACGCGTCGATTTCAGCGGCAATGTCTCACGACTCACCTGAGAAACTGCTCACTCGCGCATGTGAATCGGGTTAAAGCACCGATGGGGCCGCCATTTGGCAGCCCCATCGAGTGATGAAGAAGGGTTCTACTTGACGTAGAAAAATTTACCGCGGCGTGTGGCCGCAGCAGAATGAGGTAAGAGCAGGAGTCAGTGGAACGAGTCGCCACACGCGCAGCTGCCGCCGGCGTTCGGATTGTCGATGGTGAAGCCCTGCTTCTGGATGGTGTCTTCGAAGTCGATGGTGGCGCCCTCGAGGTACGGCACGCTCATCTTGTCGACGATGACCTCGACGCCGTCGAAGTCGACGACCCCGTCGCCGTCGAGCTGGCGCTCGTCGAAGTACAGCTGGTAGATGAGGCCTGAACAGCCGCCGGGCTGCACGGCCACGCGCAGGCGCAGGTCGTCACGACCCTCCTGGTTCAACAGGTTCTTGACCTTGAGCGCGGCGGCGTCGGTGAGACCGACCTTGTGCGCGGGGCTCTGCACCTCGGGTGCGAGGGTGATGGTGTCGCTCATGAGTGTCTCCTTACGGGTGACCGGCACGGATGCCCGGCACGGGTGACCAGAATTACTGAAATCCTAAACCTCCAACCTGCGAAGTCGGGCAATCATTCCGAATCGGGGTCAGAAATCGGTGAGCCGCTTCTCTGCCAGCCGTGACAGCAGCAGCGCTTCGGTGAGAATGGCCCGCTTGAACACGCCGAGGTGCAGCGATTCATTCGGGCTGTGCGCCCGCGTGTCGGGGTCTTCGACGCCGGTGACGAGAATCTGCGCCTCGGGAAAGACACGCACCAGGTCGGCGATGAATGGAATCGAGCCGCCGACCCCCGTCTCGACCGGGTCGACTCCCCAGGCGTCGGCCATGGCCTGCTTGGCCTCGGCCACCGCCCATCCGCTGGTGTCGACGAGAAATGCCTGACCGGTGTCGACGTCGCTGATCTCGAGGTGGGCACCGAAGGGGGCGTTGGCATAGAGGTGCGTCTTCAGGGCCTCGAAGGCGACCCGGGCATCCTGACCCGGAGCGATGCGCGCGCTGATCTTCACCGAGACCTGCGGCTGCAGCGTGTTCGACGCGTTCTGAACGCTGGGCGCGTCAATGCCGGTGACCGTGATGGCCGGCTTCGCCCAGAGGCGGCCGAGCAGGGGGCCCGTGCCGATGGGCGTGACCCCCGGCAGAAGCCCAGCGTCGACGATGAAGTCGGCGTCAGAGCTTTCGGGCACGGCCTCGCCCGACGAAGTAAGACCCTCGACGGCAACCGAACCGTCGGTCGTGTGCAGTGTCGACAGCAGCCGGATGGTCGCCAGCATGGCGTCGGGCGCTGCGCCGCCGAACATGCCGGAGTGCGAGGCGTGTGAGAGCGTCGAGACGGTGAGCTTCAGGGTGACGTTGCCGCGCAGGCTGATGGTGAGGGCCGGAGTGTCGATGTTCCAGTTGTCGGAGTCGGCGACGACGATGACGTCGGCGGCCAGCGCCTCCCGGTTCTGCTCGAGAAAGTCGGCGAACGAGCGCGAACCGAACTCTTCTTCGCCCTCGATGAAGACCACAAGACCGAGCTCGAGGTCGTCGCCATACGATTCGGCGAGGGCGCGCACAGCGGCCACGTGCGAGACGACACCCGCTTTGTCGTCTGCGGCGCCGCGGCCGTACAGGCGGTCGCCGCGTACGGTCGGTTCGAAGGGGGGCGAGTTCCAGTCGGCGTCGTTGCCGGGAGGCTGCACGTCGTGGTGCGCGTACAGCAGCACGGTGGGCTTGCCGTTGCGGGCGGTTCGCGTTGCCAGAACGGCAGGCTGGCCCGCCTCCCCTGTTTCGGTGTTCGCTCGCTTCACCGACACCGCGTCGAAGACGCCCGTCGCCTCGAAGAGTGCCGCAACAGCCTCGGCGCTCTGCGCCACTGCTGACGCATCGAAGCCGTCCCACGACACCGACGGAATGCGCACCAGGTCGCTCAGATCGGCGATGGCCACGGGCAGCCCTGCTGCAACAGATGAGCGGATACCCGCCTCGCGTTCGCTCGACTGGCTGTGTTTCTGCACCGAAGTGCCCTCTTGTTCGGTCATACGGGTAATCTTAACGGGCGGGCCCGAACGTGGCCCGCCGAACTCGAGGAATGACTGTGGCCAAGCGCGAAACACCCGTAATCGAAGCTCCAGAAAGCGACGCTTCGCACGTCGGCAAGGGTCGGGCGACCCCGACCCGTAAAGAGCGCGAAGACGCTCGCAAGCGCCCGCTGGTGCCGAGCGACCGCAAAGAAGCGGCCCGCAGCGCAAAGACGCAGACCCAGGCAGCCCGTGAGCGTGCCCGCATCGGCATGGCCGCAGGAGAAGAGAAGTACCTGCTGGCCCGCGACCGCGGCCCCCAGCGCCGGTACGTTCGCAACTACGTCGACGCGCGGTTCAGCATCGGTGAAGTGATCATCCCCGTCATGTTCGGGGTGATCCTGCTGACGCTGGTGCCGAACACGAGCATCCAGACCTACCTCATGCTCGTGCTCTACGCCTTCGTGCTCATCGTCGTTGTCGACATCTTCGTGATGGGCACACGCATCAACAAGCGTCTCGCCGCGAAGTTCGGTTCGGCCGACCGTGGTCTCCGCTGGTACGGCGCCATGCGCGCCCTGCAGCTGCGGCCCATGCGCCTGCCGAAGCCGCAGGTGAAGCGCGGCCAGTTTCCCGCCTGAGCGGGCCCTGCAGCAGTAACGAAGAAGCCCCTCGGATCCTGAGATCCGGGGGGCTTCTTCGTGTCGACGCGCGACGGCTCTCTGCCGGCACCAGAGCGCCGCGCGAAACGCGGAGGAGCGGGGAACCCGCGGTGCGGGCGCGCGGCGAACAGGGCGGGGTGAGGCGAACAGGGCGGAAGTCGGGTGGAGGCGGGCCGCTCAGGCGGGGAGGAGCCGGGCGAGGCCGCGGTTGATCTCGCGCGCCCAGAGCGGCCCGCGGTAGAGAAACGCCGTGTAGCCCTGCACGAGGGTCGCACCGGCGGCGAGGCGCTCGGCGACGTCTTCGGCGGTTTCGACACCGCCGACGGAGATGACGCACATGTCGGCGGGAACGACGGCGCGCACCAGCTTCAGTACCTCGAGCGAGCGAGCGGCGAGCGGGGGGCCGGCGAGCCCGCCCGCACCGGCCGCCGCGATCAGGGCCGGATCGCTGACGAGCCCCAGCTCTTCGCGCAGAATGGTGGTGTTGGTGGCGATGATTCCGTCGAGGCCGAGGTCGACCGCGAGCTGGGAGATGCGGCGCACCTCGTCGTCGCTGAGGTCGGGCGCGATCTTCACGAGCAGAGGAACGGTGCCCGACTCTTCGCGCACGGCCGTCAGGAGCGGTGCGAGTTTGTCGAGCTCCTGCAGCCCGCGGAGCCCCGGTGTGTTCGGCGAGCTGACGTTCACGACGAGATAGTCGGCGACGGGTGCCAGGGCGCGCGCACTCGAGCGATAGTCGTCGATGGCGTCGTCGACGTCGACCACCCGGCTCTTGCCGATGTTGACGCCGACGATAGGTCGCCAACGGGCCGACGTGGTCTGCGCGATGCGGAGGGCCGCACCGGCCGCTCCCCCGTTGTTGAAACCCATGCGGTTGATGACGGCGCGGTCGGCTACGAGGCGAAAGAGGCGGGGGCGCTCGTTGCCCGGCTGCGCCTTGGCGGTCAGCGTGCCGACCTCCACGTGACCGAAGCCCAGCTGGCCGAGCCCGACGATCGCCCGGCCGTCTTTGTCGAACCCGGCGGCAACACCGAACGGCGACTCGAACTCGAGCCCGAGAGTGTGAACACGCAGCTGCGGCGCTGGCGCGGTGTAGCGGCGGAGATACTCGCCGAGCGCGGTGCGTGGCAGGGCACGAATCACGTCGAACGCGAGGTGGTGGGCCTGCTCGGGGTCGAGGCGTGAGAGCACGTGCCGAAACAGCTGGCTGTACAACCCCACGCTACTCGGCCGACGCTTTCGAGCCGGCTGCGCCGCCCGGGCCGTTCGAACCGCCCGCGGCACCCGCCGCCGCATCGTGCTCGACACGCAGCAGCGTGATGGCCGCCTCGAAGTCGTCGAGCGAATCGAACGCCTGGTAGACGCTGGCGAAGCGCAGATAGGCGACCTCGTCGAGTTCGCGAAGCGGCTGCAGGATGGCCAGGCCGATGTCGTTCGCCTCAACCTGCGCAGCACCCGTAGAGCGCACGGTCTCTTCGACCCGCTGCGCGAGCACCGCGAGGTCGGAGTCGGTCACCGGGCGCCCCTGGCAGGCCTTGCGCACTCCGTTGATGATCTTCTCGCGGCTGAACGGCGCCACGACGCCGCTCCGTTTGATGACGTTGAGGCTCGCCGTCTCAGTGGTGCTGAAGCGTCGGCCACAGTCGGGGCACTGGCGCCGACGTCGAATGGCAACGCCGTCGTCAGTGGTGCGCGAGTCGACGACGCGGGAATCTGGGTACCGGCAATACGGGCAATACATGGTGCTGCAAGTTTACCGGTCACCGCCGCGGCTCGGCGCCGAACTCAGTGCCCGAACCGCGCCTCGACCGCTTCGGCGTGCGCCGGCAGATTCTCTGAGTGCGCCAGCGCGTGAATTCGCCCGGCCACCGCCTCGAGCGCGGCCTTGTCGTAGCGAATGACTTGCTGGGGCTTCAAGAACGTGTATGCCCCGAGACCCGACGAGAAGCGCGACTGCCCGCCCGTCGGCAGAACGTGGTTCGACCCGGCGAGGTAGTCGCCGAGGCTCACCGGCGAGTACGAGCCCATGAAGATGGCTCCGGCCGAGTGGATGCTCGCCAGCACCGCCTCCGAATCAGAGACCTGAATCTCCAGGTGTTCCGGCCCGTATGCGTCGCTGAACCGTGCCGCAGCGGCAAGATCGTCGACCAGCACGATGGCCGACTGCTGCCCGCCGAGGGAGACCAGCACGCGCTCCGAGTGCAGCGTCGCCGCAGCGAAACCTTCGAGCTCGACCCGAACCTCCCCGGCGAACGCGGGTGACGTCGTCACCAGCACCGCCGCCGCCAGCTCATCGTGCTCTGCCTGGCTGACCAGGTCGGCCGCAACATACCGCGCGTCGGCCGTCTCGTCGGCGATGATGAGAATCTCGGTGGGCCCCGCCTCCGAGTCGATACCGGTGCGACCGCGCACAAGCCGCTTCGCCGCTGCGACGTACACGTTGCCCGGGCCGGTGATGATCTGCACGGGCTCGAGCCCGATGTCGTCGACACCGTACGCCAGCGCACCGATCGCGCCGGCACCACCCATGGCGTACACCTCCGTGACGCCCAGAAGCCCAGCGGCCCCCAGGATGACCGGGTGCACGTGCCCGCCGAACTCCCGCTGCGGCGGCGAGACCAGCGCAATCGACTGCACTCCCGCCGACTGCGCAGGAACCACGTTCATCACCACGCTCGACGGATACACCGCCTTACCGCCCGGAACGTAGAGCCCCACCCGGTCGACCGGCTGCCAGCGCTGCTCCACCACGGCGCCGTCGCCGAGCTGGGTGAGCTGGCCCGCGGGAATCTGCGCCGCAGTGGCGGAACGCACACGGTCGATGGCCTCGTCGAGCGCCGCCCGAACATCCGGAGCCAGCGCCGCAACGGCATCGGCGATCTCGCTCTCGGGCACCCGCACGCTCGCCGCCTCACCGCCGTCAAACCGCTCGGCCTGCTCGCGCAGGGCCGCAACCCCGCGGGAGCGAACGTCGTCGATGAGAGCCTCTGCGGCCTCGGTGGCGACACTGACATCGGTCACCGCCCGCGGTACGAGGTCGAGCAACTGGGCACGGGAGGGGGTCTGGCCCCGCAAATCGATGGTCTGGATCATAGCTCCCCCACTCTACCCAAGGCGCCGGGCCGGGGCTCTGGGGTAGACAGCCCGACTCAGACAGCCCGACTCAGACAGGCCAGCGCAGACAGGCCAGCACAGAGAGCCCAGCGCAGACGCCCCCAGCGCCCGCACCCCTACATCAGGCAGGAGGGCCCGAGCAGCGACTTCAACTCGCCGTACAGGTCTGCGGTGACCCGCACCCTGAACGGAATCTCGAACACCCGCGCGGTCTGCCCCTTGATGAGTTTCAGCCGTACCTCGTTGTCACCCGCGTGCCTGATCAGCACGTCGTTCAGTGCCTGCACGGTGTCGGTCGTCGCCCGCGCCTCTGACATCGAGATCTCGATGGGGCCGCCACCGCCCTGCTGCCCGAGGTCGGGCGTGAAGACGCTGAAGGCGTGCAGGTTCATTCCGTCGTCGCGGATGCTCACCCGCCCCCGCAGCACCACGATCGAGTCGTTCGTGAGGGCGGGCGCGAACTCCTGGTAAGCCTTGCCCATGAACATGGCCGTCACCTCGCCGCCGAAGTCTTCGACCACGATCGAGCCGTACTGGTTGCCAGAGTTGCGCGCCACGCGGTGCTGCACGTTGGTGATCAGCCCGGCCACCGTGACCGTGTCGCCGTCGTTCGTGTACTCGCTCGTCAGCATCTCGGTGATGGTCGTCGAGGCATGTTTGGCCAGCGCGATCTCGAGCCCGGCAAGTGGATGATCGGAGACATAGAGCCCGAGCATGTCGCGCTCGAAGGCCAGCTTGTCTCTCTTCGCCCACTCGGGCCGGTCGGGAACCTGCCGATTGTCTTGCGGGGCATCCCACAGGCTGTCGAAGTCGAAGCCGACCTGCCCGTTCGCCTCGGCCCGCTTCTCGCTCACCGCGGCCTCGACGGCACCCTCGTGAATCTCGACGAGCGCGCGCCGCGTGTTGCCGAGCGAGTCGAACGCGCCCGCCTTGATGAGCGATTCGACCGTGCGCTTGTTCGTCGCCTGCATCGGAATCTTCTGCAGGAAGTCGTGGAACGACGTGAACCGCCCCTTGCTCTCGCGCGACTCGCGAATGCCCTCTACCACGTTCGAACCCACGTTTCGCACAGCGCCGAGGCCGAACCGGATGTCTTCGCCCACCGCCGCGAAGAACCCGATCGACTCGTTCACGTCAGGCGGCAGCACGGTGATGTTCATGCGCCGGCACTCGTTCAGATAGATCGCCGACTTGTCTTTCGAGTCGCCGACGCTCGTGAGCAGGGCCGCCATGTACTCGGCCGGGAAGTGCGCTTTGAGGTAGGCGGTCCAGTACGAGATGACCCCGTACGCCGCCGAGTGCGCCTTGTTGAACGCGTAATCGGAGAAGGGCAGCAGAATGTCCCACAGCGTCTTGACGGCGGCGTTCGAGTAGCCGTTGTCGTTCATGCCCTTCGAGAAGCCCTCGTACTGTTTGTCGAGCTCGCTCTTCTTCTTCTTGCCCATCGCGCGGCGCAGCAGGTCGGCTTGGGCGAGCGTGAACCCGCCGAGCTTCTGCGCGATCGACATCACCTGCTCCTGGTACACGATCAGCCCGTAGGTCTGGCCGAGCACCTCGCGCAGCGGTTCTTCGAGCTCGGGGTGAATCGGGGTGACGAGCTGCAGACCGTTCTTTCGCAGCGCGTAGTTGGTGTGCGAGTCGGCACCCATCGGCCCCGGGCGATACAGCGCGAGGATGGCCGAGATGTCTTCGAAGTTGTCGGGTTTCATCAGGCGCAGCAGCGACCGCATGGGCCCGCCATCGAGCTGGAACACCCCGAGGGTGTCGCCCCGTGCCAGCAGCTCGTACGCCGGCACGTCGTCGAGTTCGAGGTCTTCGAGCACCGGCCTGAACCCTCGGTTCGACTGGATGTTGTCGAGCGCGTCATCGATGATGGTGAGGTTTCGAAGCCCCAGGAAGTCCATCTTGATCAGACCCAGCGACTCGCAGGCCGGGTAGTCGAACTGCGTGACGATCTGGCCGTCTTGCTCACGCTTCATGATGGGAATGATGTCGATCAGCGGGTCGCTCGACATGATCACACCCGCCGCGTGCACGCCCCACTGGCGCTTCAGGTTCTCGATGCCCACGGCGGTGTCGAAGACCGTGCGTGCTTCGGGGTCGGCCTCGATGACGGCCCGCACATCGGCCGCCTCCTTGAATCGCGGATGATCGCGATCGAAGATTCCCGATAGCGGAATGTCTTTACCCATGATGGGCGGCGGCATCGCCTTGGTCAGCTTCTCACCCATACCGAAGGGAAAACCGAGCACGCGCGAGGAGTCTTTCAGTGCCTGCTTGGCCTTGATGGTGCCGTACGTGACGATCTGCGCCACGCGCTCGTCACCGTACTTCTCTGTGACGTAGCGAATCACCTCGCCGCGGCGACGATCGTCGAAGTCGACGTCGAAGTCGGGCATCGAGACGCGGTCGGGGTTCAGAAAGCGCTCGAAGATGAGCCCGTGGCGAATCGGGTCGAGGTCGGTGATACGCATGGCGTACGCGACCATTGAACCGGCACCAGAGCCTCGGCCCGGGCCGACCCGAATGCCGTTGTTCTTCGACCAGTTGATGAAGTCGGCCACCACCAGGAAGTAGCCGGGAAACCCCATCTGCACGATGACGCCGACTTCGTAGTCGGCCCGCTCGCGTACCGCCTGCGAGATGCCGCCGGGGTACCGGTCGACCAGGCCCTTCTCGACCTCTTTGATGAACCAGGTGTCTTCGGTCTCGCCTTCGGGCACCGGGTAGCGGGGCATGTAGCTCGCCGAGGTGTCGAACTTGACCTCGCAACGCTCGGCGATGAGCAGCGTGTTGTCGCAGGCATCGGGGTGATCGCGGAAGATCTGCCGCATCTCCGCGGCACTCTTCAGATAGAACTCGTCGGCATCGAACTTGAACCGGTTCGGGTCGCTGAGCGTCGAGCCCGACTGCACGCAGAGCAGAGCGGCGTGGCTCGTCGCGTCGTGCGCGTGGGTGTAATGCAGGTCATTCGTTGCCACGAGCGGCAGGTCGAGCTCTTTCGAGAGCCGCAGCAGATCGCCCATGATCTGGCGTTCGATACCGAGACCGTGATCCATGATCTCGCAGAAGTAGTTCTCGCGGCCGAAGATGTCGCGAAAGTCGGAGGCCGCCTTCACGGCTTCGGCGTACTGACCGAGGCGCAACCTCGTCTGAACCTCGCCCGACGGGCACCCGGTCGTCGCAATGAGGCCGCTTGAGTACTGCGCGAGCAGCTCGCGATCCATTCGGGGCTTGAAGTAGTAGCCCTCAAGCGACGCGCGCGACGACAGACGAAAAAGGTTGTGCATGCCGGCGGTGTTCTCGCTCAGCAGGGTCATGTGCGTGTACGCGCCCGAGCCGGAGACGTCGTCGCGGCCGGAGTTCGGGCCGCCCCACTTCACGCGTGTCTTGTCACTGCGGTGGGTGCCGGGCGTGATGTACGCCTCGGTGCCGATGATGGGCTTGATTCCGGCGTCGGTCGCCGTCTTCCAGAAGTCGAATGCACCGAAGACATTGCCATGATCGGTGACCGCCACAGCGGGCATGCCCTGCTCAACAGCGGCTTCGATCAGGGGTTTAACCCGGGCGGCCCCGTCGAGCATCGAGTACTCGCTGTGCACGTGAAGATGAACGAATGAGCTGTCTCGGGTGGGCACAGATTCTCCGGCTAGCTAGGGGGTACGACCTCGCCTCTGGGGTAAGGAGAGACCCTTCAGTTTAGCCACTGTGCAGCAGAGCTCGGCGTCAACAGCTCGGCCGAATGGCCTGCTCAGTCGATGGATCGAGACTATTCGAAGAACTCTCTACCAACGCGACCATCGCCGCCGACCGATAATCAGGCGCACGGCGATTCGCGAAACGATCCATGCGGCAAATGCCAAAACACCGAGCCACTCCGCACCGATAAGGATTACCTGGAAAAATATCTCCCAAAAGGTGTTCACCACGACACGCGCTCCGACCGTACACGCAATGCTCACGATGATCATGGCGTACATCAGTTGTACCGAGATATCTCTACTGCGGTACCCTGCGTCTCGAACGGCTGGGCGCACCTTAAGACTCGATCGAAAAGGCATCGACACCTGTCGTTCATATACAAGAATATAGTGACTACTCCTCACTATAGCCCTACTTTTGGTCGGTCAATCATTTCGAAGCAGGTCGAGCGCGTGATGCAGGTCGTCGGGGTAGGTCGTCTCGAACGACACATACTGACGCGATGCCGGATGCACGAATCCGAGTTTCAGAGCGTGCAACCACTGCCGAGTGAGCCCGAGTCTCGCCGACATCGTGGGGTCGGCGCCGTACATCGCATCTCCCACGCACGGGTGGCGCTGCGCCGACATGTGCACGCGGATCTGGTGCGTGCGGCCGGTCTCGAGGTGGATCTCGAGCAGCGATGCGCTCGGAAACGCCTCGATGGTCTCGTAGTGCGTCACCGAGTTCTTGCCGTCTGAGACGACGGCGAACTTCCAGTCGCTCTTCGGGTGCCGGCCGATGGGGGCGTCGATCGTACCCGCCAACGGGTCTGGGTGCCCCTGCACCACCGCGTGGTAGATCTTGTCGACCTCACGGTCGTGAAAGAGGCGCTTCATCCACGTGTAGGCGTCTTCCGACTTAGCCACCACCATCAGCCCACTGGTGCCGGCGTCGAGGCGGTGCACGATTCCGGCGCGCTCAGCGGCTCCGCTCGTCGAGATGCGGTAGCCCGCCGCGGCGAGTGCGCCGAGAACGGTGGGGCCCGTCCAGCCGACCGACGGATGCGCGGCCACGCCCACGGGCTTGTCGACCACCACGATGTCATCGTCGTCGTACACGATCGTCAGGTTGTCGACCGGAGTCTCGACGATGCGCACCTCTTCTCGCGGCGCCCAGCTGACCTCGAGCCAGGAGTCTCGGCGTAACTTGTCTGACTTGGAGACGACACGGCCATCGACCACGACTCCCCCGGCCTCAACGACGTCGGCCGCGAAGTTGCGCGAGAAGCCGAGCAGTTTGGCGAGGCCGGCGTCGACACGGTCACCGTCGAGCCCGTCGGGAACGGGTAGTTGGCGAAACTCCACAGCTACTCGGCCTCGGTGCGGTCGGGATGCCCGGCGCCGGGCTCGAGGCTCTGCGTGGTTTCGGGGGCCGCTTCGGTAGCTTCACCGGTCTTCGGCGCACGACGACCGTCGAGGCCGACGCCCATCACTGTCAGCACCAGAAAGACCACCATGGCAGCGCAGATGGCCGTGTCAGCCAGGTTGAAGATGGCGGGCAGCAGCGGAATCTTGATGAAGTCGACAACGTGCCCGATGCCGAAGCCGGGCTCACGAAAGAGGCGGTCGGTGAGGTTGCCGAGAACCCCGCCGAGAAGCAGCCCGAAGACCACGGCCCAGCCAAGCGAGCGGATGCGCCGGGAGAACCACACGATGAACACGAACACGGCGGCGGCCAGCACCGAGAAGATCCAGGTGTAGGCACTGCCGATGGAGAAGGCTGCGCCGGAGTTGGTGACATAGAAGAATTGCAGCACGTCACCCAATACAGGAACGTACTGGTTCAAGGGCAGGTTGGCGACAACCAAGTATTTCGCGATCTGGTCGATCGCATAGACGAAAACAGCGACAACCACAAGAAGGGCCAGCGCACGTGGGCTGACCCTTCTTGAGCGGCCCGTTTCAGGGCTCACAGTCGTTGTTTGGGCGTCAGGCCCCAAAACCCTGGAAGCTGGAGGCCGGAGCCGCCGCTTCTCCACTGTCTGAACCTGACGAGTCGAGGTCGCGCAACTGGCCCTCGATGTACCCGCGCAGCTTCAGGCGGTATTCCTTCTCGAACGAGCGCAGCTCGTCGATACGGTGCTCGATGCCCGACTTCTCTTGGTTGAGCTTCGCGAGCTCGGTGCGCTGCTTGGCCTCAGCCTCAGCCACGAGGCGCGTAGCGGTTGCCTGGCCCTCTTCGATGAGCTCGGCGCGCTTGTCGGCGCCCTCTTTGACGTGCTCGTCGTGAAGACGGCGAGCAAGCTGCAGCAGGCTGGTGGTGCTCTGTGCGTCGTCGCCGTCGACCGGGGCGGCGACGGGAGCAGCAGCAACCGGAGCCGCTGCGGCCTGGCTGTCATCGGAGTCGACCACGTCGACCACGGCGGTGTCGTCAGCGACGGGTGCGGCCTCGACGGGCGCAGCCTCTTCGCTGGCGGCAGGGGTTGCACTCGCGGCGGGAACGATACCGGCACGCAGTTCTTCGTTCTCCTGAATCAGGCGACGAAGCTCTACTACTACCTCATCGAGAAAGTCGTCGACCTCATCTTGGTCGTAGCCTGCCCGAAACTGGGTTTGCGAGAAGCGCTTGTTAACCACTTCTTCTGGAGTTAACGGCATGTTCTTCCACCTTTATTACTTGAGACTTGAGAGTTATGGGCGTTTCACAAACTACGATACATGCGTCACGCAATCAAGCGTACGTAACTCGTAACCGAAAGCAGTATGACCACGAGGAGCATTACGATGCTCCACCCGAAATCAAAGGCAACGGGCCCCACGCGAAGAGGAGGGATGACGCGCCGAAAAAACTTTATGGGTGGGTCTGTCACCGTGTACGCGACCTCGGCCATCACCAGAACGGCACCCTGCGGGCGCCATTGGCGCTGAAAACTGCGCACCAGATCAAGAATGAACCGGCCCCACATCACGAAGAAGTAGAGCAGGAGCGCGAAGTACGCGACTGTTGCGATAAGACCGACTAGTGAACCCACTCGTCAATTATGACTGGACTACGACTGAACGAAGAACGATGCCTCAGCGCGAGCGTCGGTTGCGGCCTCACCTGAAACTGAGACGTGCGACGGCGACAACAGGAACACCTTGCTCGTGACGCGCTCGATCTTGCCGTAGAGACCCTGTGAGAGGCCGCCAGCGAAGTCGATGAGGCGGCGCGCGTCGGCGTCGGTCATCTGCGAGAGGTTGATGATGACCGGGATGCCCTCGCGAAAGCTCTCGGCGATGATCTGAGCGTCTTTGTACTGCTTGGGGTGAACGGTCAGGATTTCATTCATTTCGAGCGGCGCCACATTCTTTTGAACTTGGGTTCGACGGAGGGGGGTGACCGGAGCACGGCCCGCGTTGTTCGCGGCACCGTTGTGTGCGGAGTTGTTGTGACCGGCAGACGCCTGCGCCCGCTGCACGGGGGCGGCTTCAGCCTGCGGGTGTGCCACATGGGCGACCGGCGATGCCGGGGTCTCTTCGTACTCGAGCTCTTCGTCTGCGAGCCCGAGGTAGACCATCGTCTTGCGTAGTGGATTGGCCATGTGATCCTCCGGAGGTGATTGCGGGTGCCTGGTAACGAGATTAACGTTGCACGGGCCTGAATCCGGTGATTGCCGACCCAATTCGTAGGTGTGTCGCACCTTCGGCGATGGCGTCGGCGAAGTCGTTCGACATTCCGGCCGAGATGGCGCTTGCACCGGCGTCGATGCGCTGTACCGCGGCCGAGAGCAGCCGCAGGCGCTCGAAGGCGGGCCGGGCCGGCTCGCCGAGGGGAGCGACCGCCATGACTCCTCTGAGGCGGAGGCCGGCCAGCCCGGAGACATGCTCTGCGAGGGCTTCAAGGTCGCCGGGAGTTGCTCCCCCGCGGGCGGGATCGGGGGTGAGGTTGACCTGGATGAAGACGTCGACGGGTGGCCGGGCATCCGATGCCGACGCTGCAGCTTTCAGCACGGTTTCAGGCGACGACGACAACGTCGTACCGAGCAGGTCGGCGACCGATGCGCGGTCGAGCGAGTGGATGACCGCGCTGTACGCCGCGATCTGCCGGGCCTTCTTGCTCTGAATCTGCCCCACGAAGTGCCACGTGAGGTCAAGATCGGCGAGGTTCGCCGCTTTGTCACGCGCCTCTTGGTGCCGGCTCTCGCCGAAGTCGCGAACGCCGAGCGCGGCGAGCTCACGCAGGAGTGACTCGTCGTGGAACTTGGTGATGGCGATGAGGGTCAGCTCATCGCTCGACCGGTCGGCGGCGCTGGCCGCCTCGCCGATCTGCTGCCGAACGAGGGCGAGCCGCTCGGCGAGGCCGGGGCCGCCCTCGTTCGAGCTCACTTCAGAAAGTCGGGAACGTCGAGGTCGGAGTCGTCGTCGTCAGACGCCGGGTCGAGCTGCGCTGTTCCGGTGATGCTGTGCTCGGGGGTCTGCGCCCACGATGCCGCGGCGGGCGGCTCTTCTGCACGGTCGCGGCGAAGCGGCGCTGCCGAGCTCGAAGCGAACAGGTCGCTGGCATCGTTCGGAACAGCGGGGAACGCCTTCTTCGACTCGGCCGACGAGCTGGCATCTCCGCTGTCGAACCCGGCCGCGATGACGGTGACCCGTACCTCGTCGCCGAGCGTGTCGTCGATGACGGCACCGAAGATGATGTTGGCTTCGGGATGCACGGCGTCTTGCACGAGCTTGGCAGCATCGTTGATCTCGAAGATGCCGAGATTCGACCCGCCCTGAATGGAGAGCAGAACGCCGTGGGCACCCTCGATGCTCGCCTCGAGCAGGGGCGACGCGACGGCCAGCTCCGCGGCCTTGATGGCCCGGTCGGCTCCCCTCGCCGACCCGATGCCCATCAGGGCCGAGCCTGCACCCTGCATGACGCTCTTCACGTCGGCGAAGTCGAGGTTGATCAGGCCAGGGGTGGTGATGAGGTCGGTGATGCCCTGAACACCGGCGAGCAGCACCTGGTCGGCAGTCGAGAACGCCTCGAGCATGCTGATACCGCGGTCGCTGATCTCGAGCAGGCGGTCGTTCGGCACGACGATGAGGGTGTCGACCTCGTTCTTCAGCGTGGCAACGCCGTCTTCGGCCTGCGACATGCGGCGCTTGCCTTCGAAGCCGAACGGCTTGGTGACGACACCGATGGTGAGAGCGCCGATCGACTTGGCGATGCGGGCCACGACGGGAGCGCCACCGGTACCGGTACCGCCACCTTCGCCGGCGGTGACGAATACCATGTCAGCGCCGGCCAGCGCCTCTTCGATCTCGTCGGCGTGGTCTTCTGCTGCACGGCGGCCGACCTCGGGGTCGGCGCCGGCGCCGAGACCGCGGGTGAGCTCACGGCCCACGTCGAGTTTCACGTCGGCGTCGCTCATCAGGAGCGCCTGCGCGTCAGTGTTGATGGCGATGAACTCGACGCCGCGAAGGCCGAGCTCGATCATGCGGTTGACGGCGTTGACACCACCACCGCCGATACCGACGACTTTGATTACGGCGAGGTAGTTCTGGTTTGACGTCACGTCTGGCCTCCGGGCTCATTTAGTGTCAACGGGCGCATACTTTCAACCTCAGGTTGACAGTTAATGTTATGCTCAGTATGCAATTCCTACGACGAACCTATGGTCGATGTAGTGGGCTGCGCGTTTAGCCGCGCCGCGTGTCGCGAACCGGCGACCAGAATCGGGCATCGGATGCCGCACGCACGTCATTCGACGACAGGGCTTTCGGGGCTCGACACGTCGTACGTCAGTTTCTCGTTCGCGCTCTGGGTCGTGATGAGCTTGTCGAGCACGCGGGCCTTCAGGGCACTGTTGGCCGAACTGCCCCAGATGACTTTCTGGCCCACTCCCCCGAGCACCATCGTCACCGAATCTGGCGTAGCGGCGCTGATGGAGTCGACGTTGGCCAGCAGGTCTGCGGGCAGGGTGCGCAGCACGGTCGTGGCGGCAAGGAAGCCGGGGCTGCCGACGGGGGTTCCGGCCAGGTCGATCAGCGCAAAGCCGGCCGGGCGGGCGTCGCTGTGCTCAACGACGACACCCGCGGGGTCGACCAGGTCGAACCCGGCGCCGCTTGCACTCACGATCGAGCCGACGGGCTGGCGTTCGACGACGCGGATGACAAGTGTGTTCGGCAGCTGCGACTCGGTCGAGTAGCTCTGGATCAGCGGGAACGCGGCGAGCTGAGACTGAATGGAGCCGTAGTCGACCAGAGCCAATGGGCGGCCCACCTGGCCCGAGAGCGCGGCCTCCACCTGCGCGGCGTCGATGCGGCTCGTGCCAGTGATGCTGACCGAGCGCACGGCGAACAGGGGTGAGTATGCGGTGACGACGACGACCACGATGAGACCCACGAGGGTTCCGAGCGAGATCAACCAGGTGAGGCGACGACGACGCGACCGCTCGGTGAACCGGCGGGATTCGGCTCGCTCGTAACGCCGACGGCGACGCTCGGCGACCCGCACGTTCTTGCGTGCGAGTGCTTCGTCGCTGCGTGAGCGGCTCGGCGGGGCGCCGATGGCGGTCTTGACCTTCGCGGTCGGTCGCGGCGCGGCGGAGTCGGCGGAGGCAGGGGTGGCTCCCTGCGGGTGAGAGGTGGGTGGCTTCGCGGCACGGTTCTGTGCGATGGGCTTCGTGCTGCCGGGCTTCGATCCGCCCGGAGTGGCCGGGGTGGCGTTCGCCGAACCCGGCTCGGTGTCTGCGGTGCGGGTTTCGGGCTCAGCCGTCTGCCACCGGGTCGTCTTCAGGCGGGGTGGCGTGGCCGACGACCGAGCGGGAGCGGGCGCGGTTGCGTCAACGCCGGCGGTGTCAGCTCCGTCACGAACCACTGCGGGACGCTTCGAGGCCTTCGGCGCCTTCGGCGCGCGCGGCGATCCCTGTGCCGAAGCAGGAGCTTCGGGCGGGGGCGGTGGCGGAAATCCGTTGGGGCGCTTCACGGGCGCCTCCGATTACGCACCCGCAGCCACAGGCACCGCGAGGGCGCCGAGCAGCTGCGGAACGAGCAGGTTCACGTCGCCGCAGCCAAGGGTGACGATGAAGTCGCCGGGGCGCGCGATCGACGCGGTGAAGTCGGCCGCCTGCTGCCAGTCGGCGATGTAGGCCACCTTGCTCTGATCGGCGAACCGCCCGGAGACGAGCGCGCCCGTGACGCCGGGCACCGGGTCTTCACGCGCTCCGCAGACGTCGAGCACCACGGTGAAGTCTGCGGTGCGCTCGAGCGTTTCGGCGAAGTCGCCGGCGAGCAGCTGGGTGCGGCTGTAGAGGTGCGGCTGATGAACCGCGATGATGCGCCCGGTACCGACCACTGTACGCGCGGCGGTGAGTGCGGCATCCACTTCGGTGGGGTGGTGCGCGTAGTCGTCGTAGACGCTCACACCGCGAACGGTGTCGTGCAGTTCGAATCGGCGACCGGTGCCGTCGAACTCGCCCAGGGCGGCGAGCGAGGCGGCGGGGTCGAAGCCGGTGCCCACGAGCACCGCGAAGGCGCCCGCCGCATTGATGGCATTGTGGATGCCCGGCACCCGCAGCGCGCCCGCATAGCTCTCACCGAGGTAGTCGATCACGAACGACACCGCACCCTCGGCCACGATCGAATGCACCCGCACGTCGGCGTCTGCTGCCTGACCGAACGTGAGTACGCGCCCGCCGGAGCGGGTCTGCCCCGCGCCTACTGGCTGCCGGGCGGCGAGCCGCGCGTCGACACGCTTCGCACCGGCATCGTCTGAGGAGATCACCACGAGCTCGCTGGCCTCGTCGGCGAACGTCACGAAGGCATCTTCGACTGCTTCGGTCGAACCGTAGTGGTCGAGGTGGTCGGGGTCGACGTTGGTGATGAGGGCCACGGCCGTGTCGTAGAGCAGAAACGAGCCGTCGGATTCGTCGGCTTCGAGCACGAACAGCTCACCGTCGCCCCAGGCGGAACTCGTGCCGAGCGCGGAGATGACACCGCCGTTCACGAAGCTCGGTTCGGCGTTCAGGCCGATCAGCGCGGTCACGATCATGCCGGTGGAGGTTGTCTTACCGTGCGCCCCGGCGACCGAGATGAGCCGGCGGCGGTTCACGAGCCAGGCCAGCGCCTGCGAGCGATGCAGCACCGGCAGGCCGTGCTGCTCGGCGTAGACGAGTTCGGGGTTGTCAGGCCAGAGCGCCGAGGTGACC
This sequence comes from Subtercola sp. RTI3, assembly GCF_035018625.1. Classification (NCBI taxonomy): domain Bacteria; kingdom Bacillati; phylum Actinomycetota; class Actinomycetes; order Micrococcales; family Microbacteriaceae; genus Subtercola; species Subtercola sp. RTI3. Next base: position 262,563 of record NZ_JASJXO010000001.1, read on the forward strand.
ACGAGCGTGTCAGCCGAACCGACGTTTGCGGCGTCGTGGCCGACGTGCACTGTGGCCCCGAGCGCGCGCAGCTTCTGGGCGGTTTTCGAATCGGTGCGGTCAGAACCGGTGACCGTCACGCCGGCAGCGATGAACAGTCGTGCGATACCGCTCATGCCGGCACCGCCGATGCCCACGAAATGCACCGCGCCGAGCTCCGCCGGAATGGTGAGGGTCAGGTCGGGTTTGATCACGAGGGGGTACCTTCTGTTCTGCAGGATGTGCGGGCAAGCGTCAAGGTTACGCTCACTCTGCGGCACCCTTGCCCGGGGCGTCATCAGTGGGGGCGCCATCAATGGGGGCGCCATCGATCAAGCCATCGTCGTTCGGGGTGTACTCGACGTCGGCCGCGTCGGTGAGGGCAGCGCCGATGAGGTTCGCCGTGCGCGCCGAACCGTCGCGCACGCCCACACTGGCCGCCGCCCGGGCCATGGCGGCAACGCGGTCGGGCTCGCCGAGCAGCGGCACCAATGTCGACGCCACCCACTCAGGCGTGACATCGGAGTCGGGGACGAGAATCGCACCGCCCGCCGCAACCACGTCGGCCGCGTTGAAGCGCTGCTCGCCATTGCCGACCGCGTAGGGCACGAGCACCGAGGGAACGCCGAGCGCCGCAAGCTCTGAGACCGTCGCGGCGCCCGCCCGCGAGACCGCGAGCGACGCCACCGCGAGAGCGAGATGCATTCGGTCGGAATAGGCGAGCATCCGGTAGCCCGAGATCTCGGGGTCGACCAGTGTCGAGCGACCGCCCACGATGTGCAGAACCTGCCAGCCGGCAGCGAGAATGGGCGCGATCGAGGCGAAGACCGCGCTGTTCAGGCGTTCGGCGCCGAGCGATCCGCCGGTGACCAGCAGTACGGGCATGTCGTCTGAAAGCCCGAACAGCTCGAGGCCTTCGATGCGCGCCTCGGCGAGAGCCTCAGCTGTCTCTAGCGTCTCGATCTCGGCTCGCAGCGGCATGCCAACGAACCGCGCGTGCGGCAGCTCTGTTCCCCGAAAAGCCACGCCGACGTAGGGCGTGAAGCGGGCCCCGAGCCGGTTGGCGAGCCCCGGTTTGGCGTTGGCTTCATGGATGACCAGCGGCACCCGCGCCCGCCGGGCCGCCAGATACGCCGGTGCTGCCGCATAGCCGCCGAATCCGACCACCACGTCGACGTGGCGCTCGACGATCAGCGCGGCGAGGTCGGAGATGACCCGCAGCAGTTTCGGCGCGAACGTCACGGCGGCGCGGTTGGGGCGACGCGGAAACGGCAGTTTGGCGATGGTCACGAGCTCGTAGCCCCTCGCCGGAACGAGCCGGGCCTCGAGGCCCTGGGCCGTGCCCACCACGATGATCTCAGCGGAGGGGTCGCGGCGGCGCAGCTCGTCGGCTGTGGCGAGAAGTGGGTTCACGTGGCCGGCCGTGCCGCCGCCGGCCAGAAGGTAGGTGGCCATCAGCGACGCACCCACGGAGCCCGGCGAGGGGCGCCCGGAAGAACGAGTTCGTCATCGTCGTCGCCGACCGGCGTGGTCTGCTGGCGGGCGATCGAGAGCACAACACCGATTCCGATGAGTGTGGTGATGAGCGCCGACCCTCCCGACGAAATGAGCGGCAGCGGTACCCCCAGCACCGGAATGAGCCCCAGCACCACGGCGATGTTCACGAACGCCTGGCTGATGATCCACACCATGACCGAACCGGCGACGACCTTCGAGAACATGTCGTTGCTCGAACGCACGATGCGCAGGAACGCCACGGCGAGAGCAACGAACAGCGCGATGACCACGAGAGCGCCGATCATGCCCAGCTCTTCGCCGATGATGGCGAAGATGAAGTCGTTGTCGGCGGCCGGCAGCCACGACCACTTGGCCTTCGAATTGCCGAGGCCCACACCGAAGAAGCCGCCCGCGGCCAGCGCGAAGAGCCCGTGCTGGGTCTGCCAGCAGCTGTCGGCGTAGTCGGAGCATTCCGAACTCAGAAACGACCCGATGCGCGAAACCCGGCTTGCGCTCGAGAACGCGATGACCACGATGGCGGCCGAGCCGATGATGAGGGGTACCGCGAGCATCCGGAGCTTGATGCCGGCGAAGAAGAGGGCGCCGAAGATGAGCCCGGCCATGATCATCACGGTGCCGAGGTCGCCGCCCAGCATCACCAGCAGAACGCCGGCGCCGGCCACGGGCACGACCGGGATGGCGAGGTGCCCCCAGAGGTGCAGGTAGCGCTGTTTCTTAGCGAGGATCACACCCAGCCAGATGACGAGACCGAGCTTGATGAGCTCGGAGGGCTGCATGTTGATGCCGCCCACCGACAGCCAGTTCAGGTTGCCGCCCACCTCGACGCCGAGAGGAGTGAAGAGCACGATGAGCTGAAGACCCGCGCCGCCCGCGAGGGCGAGCCAGCCCCAGCGCTTCCAGAAGCGCATCGGCAGGCGGGAGATGACGAGCATCAGCGGCACACCGACGAGCGCGAAGAGGCCTTGCTTGGCGAAGGTGCCGAAGAAGCCCTGCCGGGCGGTGTACGAGTCGACCGACGACGACGAGAGCACCATCACCAGCCCGAGCACAACCAGGAAGAGGGTGGTGCCGAGCAGAAAGTAGTAGTTGCTCGACTCGGCCTGAAAGGCCCGGCCCACCGAGACCCGCGCGGTGTGCATCCGCGAAGCCGACGGATGATCGGCGGCGCTTCTAGCCCCGGGGCGGCGCATCGTGTTCGTCAGCTGCCCCACCTCCAAGTAAGTCGCGTACTGCCTGGGCAAAACGGGTGCCACGGTCGGAATAGTCGACGAACTGGTCCATCGACGCCGCCGCGGGTGCAAGCAGCACCACGTCTCCCGCGAGTGCCACTGCCGCCGCCAACCGCACCGCGGCCGACATCACCTCTTCAGTCTCGGTGTGGTCGACCTCGAACACGGGCACCCCGGGCGCGTGTCGCTCGAATGCCTTTCTGAGAGTCTCGCGCTCGGTGCCGATCAGTACGACAGCCCGCAGCCTGCCGGCCCGACCCCTGATCAGCGGATCGACATCGACACCTTTCAGCAGCCCGCCGGCGATCCAGACCACCGAGTCGAAGGCACCGAGCGACGCGTTCGCCGCGTGGGCGTTGGTGGCTTTCGAATCGTTGACCCAGCTCACCCCGTCGGCCGAGGCGACGAGTTCGATGCGGTGGTGATCGAGTTCGAACCGGGCTAGCGCTCGGCGAATGGCCTCGACGCTCACGCCGAAACTGCGGGCGAGGGCAGCGGCCGCCAGAACGTTGGCGACGGTGTGCGGCGCACCGAGGCCGCGTGCGGCGAGGTCGGCGACGGTCGTGATCTCACGAGCTGCCGTGCGGCGATCGTCGATGAACGCGCGGTCGCAGAGGATTCCGTCGACGATGCCCACATCACTCGGCCCGGGCACCCCCAGCCCGAAACCCACGGCGCGGGCACCCTCGACGACATCGGCGTTCTCGACCATCGACTCGGTGCGGGCATCCGACCGGTTGTAGACGCAGGCCACCTTCGTGTTCGTGTACACGCGGGCCTTGGCGTCAGCGTACGCGTCGAACGACCCGTGCCAGTCGAGGTGGTCTTCGGCGAGGTTCAGACACACAGCGGAATAGGGCGACATGCTGAAAGTGGAGTGCAACTGATAGCTCGAGAGCTCGACCACCAGCACATCGAACCCCTGTGGGTCGCGAATGGCATCGAGAATGGGAATGCCGATGTTGCCGCAGGGGGCCGCCCTGAAGCCGCCCTCGACGAGCATCGTGGCGGTGAGCTGAACCGTGGTGGTCTTGCCGTTGGTGCCGGTCACGGCGATCCACTCGGCAGGCGCCCGGTTTGAACCGTCAGCATTCGTCAGCACCTTGTCACGCAAGCGCCAGGCCAATTCAACGTCGCCCCAAACGGGTATGCCATGCTCGCCGGCCCACTCGAGCACCGGATGATCGGGGTGGAACCCCGGCGACACGACCAGCACCTCGGGCCGAAGCTCGACAAGCTGCACGGGGGCCGCCGCCAGCTGCTCGTCGAGCACCAGCGCCGCACCGATCACCTCGACCAGCCGCACCTGCGCTTCGTCGGCACGCTGAGCCACGATGAGCACCTCTGCACCCAGTTCGACGAGCGTGTCAGCCACCGAGAACCCGGTCTTACCGAGGCCGAGAACACCGACCCTCAGCCCCTTCCAGTCGGAATGCCAGCTGGTGAGTGTTGAAAGCCTGTCGTGTGCCATGTCAGTCCTGCAGAATCCATTCGAGATAGAACGCTCCGACGCCGGCTGCGACGCAGAGCCCGGCGATGATCCAGAACCGAACCACAATGGTGACCTCGGCCCACCCCTTCATCTCGAAGTGATGGTGCAGTGGGCTGGCCCGCCAGATGCGTTTACCGCCTGTGAGGCGAAAGTAGGTGAGCTGAATGACGACCTGGCCGGCGACGATCACGAAGATACCGCCGATCAGAACGAGCAGCAGTTCGGTGTGGCTCTCGATGGCGAGGGCGGCGAGGGCGCCGCCAATGGCCAGTGAGCCCGTGTCGCCGAGAAAGATCTTTGCGGGGTTGGTGTTCCACCAGAGAAAGCCGACGAGCGCACCCGCGATGGCCGCGGCGATGACCGCAAGGTCGAGCGGTTCGCGCACGTCGTAGCACTTGAACACCACTTCGGCATCGAGCGTCGGGCTCGCGCACGACTGGTTCGACTGCCAGAACCCGATGATGACGAACGACCCGATGGCCAGAATCGCCGAGCCGGGCGCGAGGCCGTCGAGCCCGTCCGTGAGGTTCACCGCGTTCGACGTGGCCATGACGATGAGCACGATCCACAGCACGAAGGCGATGGTGCCGATCACCAGACCCCAGCCGAGGAAGTCGAAATTCAGGTTGCGCACCGTGGAGATGTGGGTGGAGCCGGGCGTCACACCCGCTGAGTTCGGAAACTGGATGGCCAGCAGAGCGAACACCGCACCGACGATGATCTGGCCGGCCAGCTTCGACTTCGGCCCGAGGCCGAGGCTCCGCTTCTTCTGAGTCTTGATGAAGTCGTCGATGAACCCCACCAGCCCCAGGCCCACCATGAGAAAGAGCACGAGGAGCACCGACACCGAGGGCGGGTTGCCGGTGACCAGCAGCGCCACGAAGTACCCGAACAGCGTCGCCAGAATGATGACGATGCCGCCCATCGTGGGCGTACCCCGCTTCACCTGGTGACTGCTCGGGCCGTCGATATTGATGTACTGGCCCCAGGCCAGCTTCTTGAACAGTCTGATGAAGACGGGTGTCATGAGCAGCGAGAAGATCATCGAGAGACCACCCGCACCGATCAGTGTGATCATGCGAACAGCTCCCCCAGTCTGTCTCCCAGAAAGCGCAGGCCTGCCGAGTTCGACGACTTCACCAGCACCACATCGCCCGACCGCAGTTCGGTCTCGAGCAGAGCGTATGCCTCATCAGCCGTTTCGAAGAACGCCGACTCGCCGTCCCACGAGCCTTCGTGCGTGGCCGCGAGGTGCAGAGCGCGCGCGCCTTCGCCGATGACGAAGATACGCTCGATACCGAGCCTGACGATGGTGCGGCCGATGCGGTCGTGTTCGGCCAGCGAGAATTCGCCGAGTTCGCTCATCTCACCGAGAATCGCCACGCGCCGGATGCCCTCGCCCGAGATCTGCGCGAGCGTCTTCAGCCCGGCGAGCATCGAGTCGGGGCTGGCGTTGTAGGCGTCGTTGATGATGGTGACGCCCTTCGTCGTGGGCAGCACCTCCATGCGCCAGCGCTCGGCACGGGTGACCGACTGAAGGGCGTCGACGATCTCGGCGAGGGGAACTCCGAGGGTGTGCGCCACCGCGGCCGCGGCCAGGGCATTCATGACGTGGTGCTCCCCGAGAACGCCGAAACGCACACTCTGCGACTCGCCGGTGGGCAGGGTCAGGGTGAAGGTGGTGCCGGTGGAGGTCGCGACGAGGTCGGTGGCCCGAACATCCGCCCCCGACTCGAGGCCGAACCACAGCACAGAGGCGCTCGTCTTGGCCGCCATGCCCTCGACGCGAAAGTCGTCGATGTTCAGCACGGCGACGTCGGTGCTCAGCAGATCGGTGACCATCTCGGTCTTCGTCTGAAGCGTCTTCTCGATGCCGCCGAACTCGCCGGCGTGGGCGAGGCCGACGGTCAGCACCACCCCGACATCGGGGCGAGCCATGCGAACGAGGCGGCTGATCTCGCCTGGCTTGCTGGCGCCCATCTCTGCCACGAGGTACTGGCTGTCGCTCTCGAGCTTCAGCATGGTGAGCGGCGCGCCGACCTCGTTGTTGAACGAGTCGCGCGGGGCAACCGTGGGGCCGCGGCGTTCGAGAATGATGCGCACGAGGTTCTTCGTGGTGGTCTTGCCGTTCGAGCCGGTGATACCCACGACCTTCAGAACGCCGCCGGCCCGGATGCGGCGAACCACTTCGGTGGCCAGCGCCGCGAGAGCGTCGACCGAGTCAGCCACGACGATCTGCGGCACCGCGAGGTCGTCGATGACTCTCTCGCAGATGACCAGGTCTGCGCCGTTATCGATGGCGGCCGGAATGAACAGGTGCCCGTCGCTGAACTCGCCGGGCTTGGCAACGAAGATACCGCCGGTGCCGATCTCGCGGGAGTCAGTGTCGACCAGCCCGTTCACGATAGTCGATTCGTTTGTGCCCTGTGCCACGGCGTGGTCGCCGAGCACCAGGGTGCCGCCGGTGATGCGGGCGACCTCATCGAGAGTCAGGTCGATCATGGGTTCAGAGCCATCCAAATTCGTGAAGCGCGAGTCGCGCGTCGTCTCGTGCTGAGTAGGGCAGGTGTTCGCCCGCCACCTCGTGGTAATCCTCGTGGCCCGGCCCCGCGTACAGAATCGCGTCGTCGGGCGTCGCAACTGACAGGGCCTGTCGAAGTGCCTCCCGGGGGTCGGCGACTTCATACAGTTCGCGCGACGGCACAGCAGCCCGGGCCGCATCGACCAGCACGCGGCGAATGGCCGCAGGGTCTTCGGTGCGCGGGTGAAAGTCGGTGATGACCACAACGTCGGCGAGCCGTGCTGCGATCTGGCCCATCTCTTCGCGCTTGCTCGGGTCGCGGTCACCGTCGGCACCGAACAGCATGATGATGCGGCCATCGGTGACGCGCCGAAGCGAATCGAGGGTGCTGGTAAAGGCGTCGGGGCTGTGCCCGTAGTCGATGAAAACGGCGGGCCCCGAGTTGGCGATGCGCTCGGCCCGGCCAGGAATGTACACATCGATGCCGCCGTCGCGCTCGAGCACGGCCGCAATGGCCGACAGCTCGATGCCCGAGTCGACGAGCATCACGAGCGCGAGGGCTGCGTTCTCGGCCATGTGCCGACCCAGAACCGGGATGCTCGTGGTGATGCTCTGATTGTCGGGGCCGTTCAGAATGAACCGCGTCTCGTCCATGCTCTCGCGAAGAATCGCTGCGTACCAGTCAGCCGGGCGGCCGGGATAGGTCGAGACGGTCGTGACCGGCACCGTCGCGGCGCGAGACAGCTTCACACCCCACTCCGCGTCGGTGATGATCACGCCGCGGCGGGCACGTTCGGTGGTGAACAGCGGCATCTTCGCCTCGAAGTAGGCCTGCATCGTTTTGTAGTCGTCGAGGTGGTCGTGTGTGAGGTTCGTGAACCCGACCACGTCGAACACGATGCCGTCGACGCGGTGGCGGGTCAGCGCCTGAGCCGACACCTCGATGATGACGGCCTCGGCCTCGGCCTCCTGCATGCGGGCCAGCAGTCCGTGCACCTCAGTGGCCTCGGGGGTGGTGAGGGCACTCGTCACGGCGAGGTCGCCGATGCGGCGCTCTGCTGTGGTGCTGAGCCCGGCGAGCACGCCGAGTTGACGGAGGACGGCCTCGAGGATGTAGGCGACCGAGGTCTTGCCGTTTGTTCCGGTGACACCGAAGAGCGTCGGTGTGTTCTCGGTCGTGCGGTAGACCCAGGCAGAGAGGGCTCCGAGGGCGGCGCGCGGGTCGGCGGTGACCAGCACGGGCAGACCCGAGCGGGCGGCCAGGGTCGCCCCCCGAGCATCCGTCACGACGGCAATGGCGCCCTTCGCCTTCGCGTCGTCGACGTACTGCGCCCCGTGCGCGTGCACACCGGCGAGCCCCACGTAGAGGTCACCCGGTTCGACGGTCTTCGATGAGAGCGTGATGCCCGTGATCTCGAGGCCGTCGACCGAGCCGCGCACCTCGAGCCCGAACTGCGAGACCAGATCGGTCACCAGACGAGCGTCGGGGTGCGAAGGCCGCAGCCTGGGAGAAACCCCTGTCGTCACCTGGCTCCTTGTGTTCTTAATAGCTTGTCGGGTAGTTGACGGCTGGCGTCGTTGACGGCAGCACTCGGTACTTCTGCAGAACCTGCGACATGATCTTCTGAAAGACAGGGGCGGCGGCAGAACCGTCTTCAATGGTAACCGGCTTCATGAGGTTGACCGAAACGACGTACTGCGGGGCCTCGGCCGGAGCCAGGCCCGCGACGCTGGTGAGGTACCCGCCACCGTACGCACCCTGGCCATTGCTGACCTCAGCGGTGCCCGTCTTGGCTGCCACGTTGTAGCCCGGAATCTTCAGCAGGCTTGCGGCGTATCCACCGGTCACCACGCTCTGCATCATGTTCACTGTCTGCTGCGCCGCGTCGGAGGAGATGACCTGTTCGCCCTGGGTTGAGGGCTGTTCGCTCACGGAGCCGTCGGCGGCCTTGCAACCCGAGACGAGGCTCACCGGCAGGCGCACGCCGCCGTTGCCGAGGGTCTGGTAGATGCTCGCGATCTGTGCCGCCGTGGTGGTGACACCCTGGCCGAATGAGCTGTTGTAGAGGGTCTGCTCACCCCACTGGCTCGGATCGCCCAGAATGCCTTCCGACTCGCCGGGAAAGTTGACCTCGGTCTTCTCTCCGAGGTGGAACTTCTTCATGTAGTCGTAGCGCTGCTGCGTGGTGAGCATGGCACTGAGAATGGAGATACCGACGTTCGACGATTCCTGGATCACGCCGGTCAGGGTCCACTGGGCGGGGTCGTGGTTCTCCGAGTCAGTGATGACCGAGCCGCCCGGCGCTTTGTAGCGGTAGGGAACGAGCACTTGGGTGGCCGGGGTCGCCTTACCGGCGTCGATCAGTGCCGCGGCCGACTCGGCCTTGAACGTGGAGCCCGGTTCGAACGGGTCGCTGAACGCCGTGGCGCCCCAGAAGTGCGGGTCGGTGGCGTCGAGGTTGTTCGGGTCGGGGGTGGGGTACTGCGCCACGGCCAGCAGCTTGCCCGTCTTCACTTCTTCGACGACCACGCTGCCCCACTCGGCCTTCGTGGAGGTCACTTGCTGGGCGAGCACCTGCTGCGAGTAGTACTGCAGGTCGCTGTCGATGGTGGTCATCACGGTACCGCCGGTGACGGGCGCCTTGTCGACGACGAGGGTGTTCGGAATCGCCACCCCGTCGGCGCCTTTCTCGTAGGTCTGCGAGCCATCTGAGCCAGTGAGGCACTGGTTCTCTTTGGCTTCAAGGCCGCCGTTGGTGGAGCTGTCGGCACCGAGGTAGCCCACGAGGTTGCCACCGACGCTGCCGTTGGGATAGACCCGCTGGGGGTTGGTCTGGTACTGCAGCCACGGGATGCTGAGGGCCCTGATGGCGTTGTACTTGTCGAGGTCGATGGCCTTGATGATGAGCGCGTAGCCCGACGACGGATCGGCCGTCAGCAGTGCGTACACATCGGTCGCGCTCTGCCCGGTGATCGCGCCGATCTGGCCGGCGGCCTGCAGGGGTGTCACGTCGACCGCAGCGCCGTTGACGGTCTGAGTGAAGTCTGCAACGTCTTTAGGCGATGCCGTGACGTCGTACCGGATGACCGTGGTGGCCAGCACCGTTCCGGTGGAATCGACGATATCGCCCCGCGCCCCGTAGAGCGTCTGCCCCACCGAGAGTTTGTCGTATGCCTGGGCATTCAGCGAGCTGGCCTGCACCACCTGGATGTCGACGAGCTTGACCACCAGAACAGCGACCACGGCGGTGATCACAACGATGGCGACAGCGATGCGGTTTCGTGTGGAACGTCTACTGGTCACGAATGCACTTTCATTGTGGGGCGGTGAAGATCAGTGTGTTGTCGGCGAGGGCAACTCACCCGTCCACGGTACTGTTGCCGCGGCCGCAGCGGCGGGAGGCGCGCTCGGAGTGACTGCTGCCGCGCCCGCGGCGGCGGTAGGGGTCGCCGGCTGGCCGGCTGCAGCCGCGCCGGCGATCGCGGCGTTCGGAGTGAGCGACGACTGCCCGCCCGTGAGCGAGCCAGCCGAGGCCTGCGCCTTCTTGGGTGTGCCGAGAACGGCGCCGTCGGAGAGCCGCAGGTACACCGGGTTCACGTTCGAGACCATGCCGAGCGACTCGGCGCTGGCCGCGAGGTTCTGGGGTGACGAGAGCGAGTCGATCTTCTCGCTCAGCGACTCGTTCGAGCGACCGAGGTCTTTCTGCGTCGACTGCAGCGACTCGATCTGGTACGCGCCGTTCGAGAGCCCGATGCTGAGCAGCAGCTGGGTCACGACGATGGCCATCACGCCCACGATCACGACGGCGGCGTAGGCGAGCTTCGGCTTGCGGCGACGAAGCACGCGATTGCCGGCCAGAGTCAGGGTCGACCGGATGCCCGGGCGGGTGCCCGGCGTGTGGCCGGGGGCCCAGCTCGGGGCCCAGCTGGGTGCCGGAAAGTCGTCGAACGGGTCGAGCTCGGGGCTGTCTGACGGCGCAATCGTAGGGCTGTAGGCGGGGGCCAGGTTGGTCATGATGCGACTCTCACTCGCTCGGCCGCGCGCAGGCGCACGGGGGTTGATCGGGGGTTGGCTGCCTTCTCGTCATCGGTGGCCAGTTCGGCCCCGCGAACGAGCAGCTTCAGCTGCGGCTGGTGTTCGGGCAGTTCGACGGGCAGGCCCTGGGGTGTACTCGAGGTGGAGGCGGCGGCGAAGGCGCGCTTCACGATGCGGTCTTCGAGCGACTGGTACGACAGCACGACCATGCGGCCGTGCAGGGCGAGAGACTCGATGGCGCGGGGAATCGCGTTCTCGAGCGCGACCAGCTCCTGGTTCACCTCGATGCGAAGCGCCTGGAAGACCCGCTTGGCCGGGTGGCCCTGGCGGGCGAGGGCCGCAGGAGTGGCCCGCTGGATGAGGTCGACGAGCTGAGCCGAGCGAACCAGCCGCGTGTCAGCGCGACGCTCCACGATGCGCTTGGCGTAGCGCGAGGCGAGGCGTTCTTCGCCGTACTCCCAGAAGATGCGGCGAAGCTCGCCCTCCGAGTAATCGGCCAGAATCTGCTCGGCGGTGACGTCTGCCGTGCCGTCCATACGCATGTCGAGCGGGGCGTCTTTCGAGTAGGCGAAACCGCGCTCGGCACGATCGAGCTGCATCGAGGAGACACCGAGGTCGAAGAGGATGCCATGGGCTTCGGCGTGGCCGAGGCTCCGCAGGGCATCCTGAATCTCATCGTAGACACAGTGCACGAGCTGAGCCCGCTCGCCAAAGGGGGCAAGCCGTGCGCCCGCTAGCTTCAGCGCCTCGGGGTCGCGGTCGAGCCCCACGAGGGTGAGGCCGGGAAAACGGCTGAGGAAGTTCTCGGCGTGCCCGCCCAGGCCGAGCGTGGCATCGATCAGAATCGCCCCGGGCTGGCTGAGGGCCGGCGCCAGCAGCTCGATCGAGCGCTCGAGCATGACCGGAACGTGGATCTTGTTCGTCTCGGTCTCGGCGAGTGGGTCTGTGTGCATTTCATCGTTCATATATAAGAGGGAGATCTGGGATTCGTTGCCCCTGATCCCCACCCGCTTCGACCTGGCACCGGGGAAGTGTGTCAGGGCGAACGGCTGGGAGTCACAGGCAACGAGGTCGTCAGAAGAGGCCCGGGATCACCTCCTCAGAGGTGTCGGCGAATGCGGCCTCCTGGGCCGCGAGGTAGGTCTCCCACGCCTCGGCGTCCCAGATCTCGGCGCGGCTGCCCGCACCGATGACGACGAGGTCGCGATCGAGGCCGGCGTAGCTGCGAAGTGGTGCCGGCACAGTGACCCGGTGCTGGCTGTCGGGGTTTTCCGCACTCGCGCCAGACAGGAAGACACGGAGGTAGTCACGTGCCTGCTTGCTGGTCACGGGAGCTTCGCGGATCTTTTCGTGCAAAGTCTCGAATTCACGCGTGCTGAACACGTAGATGCAGTGCTCCTGGCCCCGGGTCATCACGACGCCGCTCGAGAGTTCGTCTCGAAACTTCGCTGGCAGGATGACGCGGCCTTTGTCGTCGAGTTTGGGGGTGTAGGTACCAAGGAACATGCTCCTTACTCCCCCTCATTTCCGGCCAGATTGCGGGTGTTCCTCCACTTTACTCCACTTCACCCCACATTGGTGGTTTATTCCTCCACCAAGTTCCCCGCGCCTCCCTTTTGGGCACAAAAAAAGGCCAACCCGAGGGTTGGCCTTTTTCGAAAGTCTCTGTTGTTGTTACTCGTTCTTCTCGTCGCGGTTGTCCCAGCGATCGTTCAGTCGATCCATGAAGCCGGCCCTGTTCTGCGGCGAACCCGGCGACCTTGCCGAACGGGCGCTCGAGCGGCCCATGCGGCCGAGACCGCGGCTCGGTCGAAGCGCCACGAGTACACCCGTGAACATGAGGGCGAAGCCGAGGATGCCGACCAGGGGTACGTGAATCACGACACCCACGATGACGACGCCCAGGCCCACAATGGCCAGCAGCACGCCGAGAACCAGCGACCCGTAATTCAGGCGACCCCGACCGGCACCGACGGCCGACACGAAATCGGCATCGTTGTGATAGAGGCTGCGCTCCATCTCATCGAGGAGCTTCTGCTCTTGCTCCGAAAGCGGCATTTCTCTTCACCTCAGGTTCGGGAGAGACCGTGCTGACACACGGCCTTCGCGCCCTTCAAATAGTACTGCGCCACAAAATGTTACTGCTTGGTCTGTAGCTAGGCTAGGCGTGTGACTCAAAGTACACACCTGACCTCGCTCGTCGACTCTAACATCGCAAGCTTTGTCGCAGACCGTGCTCCTATTCTCGTCGCAATCGCGCCAGATCTCGCGCCTTTTGCCGAATTCTCGCGGGATCTTCTCAGGGGCGGCAAACGGTTTCGCGCGCAGTTCTGCTATTGGGGCTGGCGGGCGGTTTCCGACGCCGATTTTGTGCCCGATTCAGGGGTGGAATCGGGCCCGAAAGCGAAGGCTGAGTTCGGGGCCCTCGTCGAACTCTGCACGGCGCTCGAGTTCTTTCACGCGGCCGCGTTGGTGCACGACGACATCATCGACAACTCCGACACTCGCCGGGGCATGCCCGCCGCGCATCGACGGTTCGAAGCGCTGCACGCGAATAGCTCCTTCACGGGAAACGCCAGCGACTACGGCCGAGCCAGTGCCATTCTGATGGGCGACCTTCTGCTGGCCTTCAGCGACGAGCTGGTGGGGCAGGCACTTGAGATGCTCAGCGACCCCCGGGCATCCAGAGCCGCTCGCCTCGAGTTCAACCGCATGCGCACCGAGGTGACGCTGGGGCAGTACCTCGACATTCTCGAAGAGGGTGCCTGGCCTGTGGTGGCCGAGAATGAGCTGCTCGCTCGGGCTGAGCGCGTCATCGTGTACAAGTCGGCAAAGTACAGCGTGGAAGCGCCCCTCGTGCTCGGTGCTCGGCTGCACGGGGCGGGCGACGAACACGTTGCGGCGCTTCGGGCCTTTGGTCTGCCGCTCGGCATTGCGTTTCAGCTTCGGGATGACCTGCTGGGCGTCTTCGGCGACGCAGAGCGAACCGGCAAACCCAGCGGCGACGACTTGCGCGAGGGCAAGCGCACCGTTCTGGTTGCGCTGACCCGCGAGACGCTGTCACCCGGCAGCCGACGGTTGTTCGACGAACTGCTCGGAGACCCCGAGCTCGATGCCGAGCAGATCAGCATGCTGCAGGCCACCATCTCGAACAGTGGGGCGGCCGATCGCGTCGAGGCGCTGATCAGCCAACACGCAGAGAACGCTCTTCACGCGCTGGCCGCGTCGAAGCTCGGCGAGGAGTCGAAGATCGAGCTGGCGAACCTCGCCACGCTGATCACACAGCGCGACGCCTGACTGTTCGGCCGTTGGGCCGTTCGGCTGTTGGGCCATTCGGCCGGAAGGTTCTATCCGAGCGCCTGGGCGATGCGGCGAACCTCGGCCTTGCGGCCCGCGAGCAGTGCATCGATGGGGGCTGCACCGAGCGAGTCTTCGGGCTCGAGCATCCACGTCATCATCTCGTCGTTCGAGAAGCCGCTGTCGCCCAACACGACGATGGTGCCCTTCAGCTCGCTGAGCGGCAGGTCACCGGCGATGAAGACGTCGGGCACGCTCAGCACGCCGTCGCGGCGAACAGCCAGCAGCGCGCCCTCTTCGATGAGCTTGCGCACTTTGCTCGGGGTGATGCCCAGCCGGTCAGACAGGTCGGTAATGGAAAGCCAATTTCTGGCCGAAGAAGTTTCACTCACACGACAAGACTGCCATGTCGCGTGCCTTCAGCGACAATCCGGCGTGTTTCGACGGGTTGCGCCGGGAACTGTCATGTCGAATCGAGAGATGTCACCACCGGCTTCCCAGTGTCTATACCGGCTTACCCGGTCTCGGCAATTTAGAATCAGCACGTGACCAGCGCGCCTGCCGACCCCATGATCGACCGTCTCATCGACGGCCGCTACGAGGTGCACTCGCGCATAGCCCGGGGCGGCATGGCCACGGTCTACGTGGCGAACGACCTGCGGCTCGACCGCCGGGTCGCCATCAAGATCATGCACGGGCACCTCGCCGACGACGATGCGTTTCGCGAGCGATTCGTGCAGGAGGCGCGATCGGCTGCTCGGCTCGCGCATCCGAACGTGGTCAGTGTGTTCGACCAGGGGCAAGACAGCGAGATGGCCTACATGGTCATGGAGTACCTGCCCGGCATGACGCTGCGCGACCTGCTGAAAGACTACGGCCGGCTCACCACCGAGCAGACGCTCGACATCATGGAGGCGGTGCTCGGCGGGCTGGCGGCTGCGCACAAGGCGGGCATCGTGCATCGCGACGTGAAACCAGAGAACGTGCTGCTGGCCGACGACGGGCGCATCAAGATCGGTGACTTCGGTCTGGCGCGGGCGGCTTCGGCGAACACGGCGACCGGCCAGGCCCTGCTCGGTACGATCGCGTACCTCTCCCCCGAACTTCTGACGCGCGGCGTGGCAGATGCCCGCAGCGACATCTATGCCACCGGAATCATGATGTACGAGATGCTCGTCGGTGAGCAGCCGTACAAGGGCGAACAGCCCATGCAGATCGCCTTTCAGCACGCGAATGAGACGGTTCCGGCGCCGAGTATCGCGAACCCGTCGATTCCGCCGGAGGTCGATGAGTTGGTCACGTGGGCCACGTCGCGCGACCCCAACGAACGACCACACGATGCGCGGGTGATGCTCGACCGGCTACTCGAGGCCGAGGCGGTGGCGACCGCGTCGATTCGCGCGACGGCGCAGATGCTGCGGGCATCGGCGCTCGAGACGGCGGTGCTGCCGAAGTCGATGTTCGAGGTCAACGGTGTTGGTGCTGCTGCTGGTGCTGCTGGTGCTGCTGGCGGCGGCTTCGATGCGGCCAGCGCGGATGCCCAGGGTGAAGACGAAGGCGAGACACAGGTTCTGCGTCGCCCGGTAAAGGTTCGGCGAGCCGAGCGCAAGCGTGCTGCGGCGGATGCGGCGGGTCTGGCCAGTGCGGCTGGCATTGCCGGCGCGGCCGGTTTTGGCGCAGCCGCTGGCGCTGGTTCGACCAGGATCGCTCCGGGCGCGAGCCAGCTGGCTGGTACGGGTGTTGCGGGCGCTACGGGGTTTGCGGGCGGCACTGGGTTTGCGGCGATGCCGGCGATTACGGGCGAGACGACGAAGTTCGGGTCGACCGGGCTGATCGGTTCGTCGGAGCGTGGTGGGGCATCCGGAGCCCCGGGCGCACCGGGCTACCCCCACGACTATGACGCGGGGTTCGACAACACAGACGGCAGCGGCTCGAACGACGGCAGCGGGCACGGTATCGCGGTGGCGACACGGCCGGCCGGGCCTGTTGAGAAGCTCGCCGCCCGCAGTTCGAAGCGGCGTCGGCGCGGCTGGTGGATCGTGGCGCTGGTGCTGTTGATCGCCGCGGCCTCTGGCGGAACCGGGTGGTACTTCAGTTCGGGCCCCGGCGGCCAGCTCGGCGTTCCGTCGGTGGCGGGGCTCACGCCCGACCAGGCATCAGCGGCACTCACGGGTGTCGGACTGCAGGTGAGTCAGGGCTCGGCGACGAACCCCACCGTGCCAGCGGGAACTGTCATCGGCAGCGACCCGAGCGGCGGGGCCATGGTTCTGAACGGATCGAACATCACCGTCATCGTGTCGACCGGCCCGGCTCAGCTACCCGTGCCGCCGAACTTGGTCGGGCAGGCCGAAGCCGCTGCGGGCCAGGCCGTGAAAGACGCGGGCTTCACCCTTGCTCCGTCGCAGACCGAATTCTCGTCGAAGAACGACACGGGAACCGTCATGCAGGTACTCGGTGCAGACGGGCAGCCGCTGGGGCCGACCTACGCCGAGCAACGCCCTGTCACGTTCATGGTGTCGCTCGGGTCTGTACCGAACACCGTGGGCAAGTCGTCTGCTGACGCGAATGCGGCACTCGTCGCGGCCGGGCTGGCGAGTTCGGTGGCGACCGAGAGCTACAGCGAGACCGTGCCGACCGGCGTGGTCATCTCGTACGCGCTGCCGGCCGACCCGACTCAGGTCGGTGCGACGGTCACGCTCGAAGTGTCGAAGGGGCCCGCGCCGGTTCCCGTGCCCGACGTGACGAGCAAGTCGTGGAGCGACGCGAAGGCGGCACTGCAGGCCGCCGGCTTCACCCTCGCCTATAACGGCCTCGCCGATCTGGCACCCTCCGCCTTCACCGTGCGTGCAACCGACCCCGTCGCCGGCACCTCACTCCCCCGCGGTAGCAAGATCACCGTCAGCTTCAGCGGCTTCTGACCGCCGGCCTCAGCTGCCGACCAGTCAGCAACCCGCCGCCCCTCCGACCCTCCGCCACCAGCCCAACCGGCCATCCGGCCACCCGGCCATCCGGCCAGCAGCCAGCAGCCAGCAGCCAGCAGCCAGCGTGCTACTACTGCTTGGCGTTTCGCAGTTCTTCGGCTACCAGGAAGGCCAGCTCGAGCGACTGCATGTGGTTGAGGCGAGGATCGCAGAGCGACTCGTAGCGCGACTCGAGCGTGTGCTCATCGATGTGCTCCGAACCGCCGAGGCACTCGGTGACGTCGTCGCCCGTGAGCTCGACGTGAATACCGCCCGGGTGGGTTCCGACCGCGCGGTGCGCCTCGAAGAAGCCCTTGACCTCGTCGACCACGTCGTCGAAACGACGGGTCTTGTAGCCGTTCGGGGTGGTGAGCCCGTTGCCGTGCATCGGGTCGGTGACCCACAGCGGCGTGGCATCGGATGCCTTGATGGCCTCGAGCAGGGGCGGGAGGGCATCCCGAATCTTGCCCGCACCCATGCGCGTGATGAACGTGATGCGACCGGGCTCGCGCGCGGGGTCGAGCTTGTCGATGAGGCGCAACATGTCGTCGGGGGTCGTCGAGGGGCCGAGCTTGATGCCGATGGGGTTGCGGATGCGCGACAGGAAGTCGACGTGCGCACCGTCGAGATCGCGGGTGCGCTCACCGATCCACTGGAAGTGGCTCGACGTGTTGTACGGGGTACCCGTGCGCGAGTCGATGCGCGTCATGGGTCGCTCGTAGTCGAACAGCAGCGCCTCGTGCGCGGTGTAGAACTCGGTGCGCTTCAGCGCCTCGAAGTCGGCGCCGCACGCGATCATGAATTGGATGGCGCGGTCGATCTCGCGTGCGAGGTCTTCGTAGCGCGCGTTGGCGGGGTTCGAGGTGAAGCCCTTGTTCCAGTGGTGCACCTCACGCAGGTCGGCGAACCCACCCTGTGTGAAGGCGCGGATCAGGTTGAGGGTCGACGCGGCCGTGTGGTACCCAGCGACGAGGCGCGCGGGGTCGGCGGCGCGCGACTCGGGTGTGAAGTCGTAGCCATTCACGATGTCGCCGCGGTAGGCGGGCAGGGTGATGCCGTTGCGGGTCTCGGTGTCGCTCGAGCGCGGCTTGGCGAACTGGCCGGCCATGCGGCCCATCTTGATGACGGGCATCGAGGCGCCGTAGGTCAGAACCACGGCCATCTGCAGCACGGTCTTGACGCGATTGCGAATCTGGTCGGCGGTCGCACCGGCGAAAGTCTCGGCGCAGTCACCGCCCTGAAGCAGAAATGCGTTGCCAGATGCTGCGGTGGCGAGTCGTTCGCGCAGCGTGTCGACCTCGCCCGCGAAAACCAGCGGAGGCAGTACAGAGAGCTGAGCAGAGGCGGCTTCGACGGCCGAGCGGTCATTCCACGTCGGCTGCTGCTTCGCCTCGAGTGTGCGCCAATAGTCGAGTCCGTCAATCACAGAAGGCTCCGCTTCGATGACACGTTCAGACAGATCTATCACAGCAGCACGTTTCCATTGTTTTCGTTTGAACAGAATTTCTGAATCGACCCTTGTAGTCGAACCAGATCGAGCTAGCGAGCGACGCGCGCGCGCTTCTCTTTGACCGAAGTCGCATATACGTCTGAGTATTCCTGACCGCTGATGCGGTGCAGCTCGTACATGATCTCGTCGGTGATGCTCCGAAGCACGAATCGGTCTGATTCCATGCCTTCGAACCTAGAGAAATCTAACGGCTCACCGATCACGATGCCAACCCGGCGAATGCGGATGCCCTTGCCGACAGACATCACTTTCTCGGTATCGATCATGGCGACCGGGATGATCGGCACCCCCGCCTCGAGCACCATGCGTGCCACGCCGGTACGCCCGCGGTACATCTTGCCGTCGGGGCTGCGGGTTCCTTCGGGGTAGATGCCGAGCAGGTCACCCTGGCCCAGAACCTCGAGGCCCGTGTTGAGCGAGGCCTCGCTGGCCTTGCCGCCCGACCGGTCGATCGGCAGTTGGCCGGTGGCAGTGAAGAACAGTTTCACCAACCGACCCTTGAGGCCCTTGCCTGTGAAGTACTCGCTCTTCGCAAGAAAGGAGACTCGCCTGTCGATCGACAGAGGCAGAAATACAGAGTCTGCGAACGACAGGTGGTTGCTGGCCAGAATGGCCCCGCCGGTCTTCGGAATATTCTCGGCGCCGCGCACCCACGGGCGGAATACGGCCTTCACTATGGGGCCAGCCACCAGGTACTTCATGAACCAGTAAAACATCGTTGTCCTCGCCGTGGGCAGTAGTGGTTCTCCGGTGGTGCGACGGTGTGCCGTGGTTCTGAGTCTAGATCGACTCGGCATAGATGCGGGCCAGATCGGCCGCACCCACCACACCGGCGTCGTTGACGAGCTCGGCGATACGAAACTCGGGCTCAGGGTGAAAGCCTCGAGCGGGAAGCACATCGAGATACGCCTGGCGAATAGGGTCGAGCAGCAGGTCTCCCGCTTGAGCCACCCCGCCGCCGATCACGAACAGCTGTGGATCGAGAACGGCTCCGAAACTCGCGCAGGCCTGACCGAGCCAATGCCCGAGCGTGCGCAGGGCGAGAAGTGCACCTGGGTCGCCCGACTGGATGAGCGTGCTCACGTCGATTCCGGAGAGGGTTCCGACCCGGGCGCGAACGTCGGCGAGTCCGATACCCACTCCACCGGCATCGGCCAGTTCGTTGGCGGTGCGCAACAGTGCACGGCCGGAGCCGTACTGTTCGATGCATCCACGTGCCCCGCAGCCGCAGGGCAAACCGTCGGGTACGACCCGCATGTGCCCGAGTTCGGCAGCAGCGCCGAAGCCCCCACGAAAGAGTTTGTCGCCCGAGACGATCGCGCCGCCGACGCCGGTGCCGATGGTGAGGATGACCATGTCGCTGACCAGTCGGCCCGCACCGAACCGAAATTCGGCCCAGCCGGCGGCATTGGCGTCATTCTCGACGATGATGTGGAGGCCTAGCCGACGCTCCAGCTTCTCGCGAAACGGCTCGTTGCGCCACGCGATGTTGGGCGCGTAGTAGACGATCGACTGCGACGCGTCGATGAAGCCGGCCGCGGCAACACCGACGGCTGCCACCTCGACGCCCTCAGAGAGGCGTTCGACCATGGCCACGACTGCGTCTTCGATGAGCTGGGGGTTGCTTGCAGTGGTCGGCTGGCGATCGGCGCGAATAATGGTGCCCAGCTCGTCAACGAGGGCTCCTGCGATCTTGGTTCCGCCAATGTCGATTCCGATGGCATGCACAAGGCCATCTTGCCAAGCGCCAGACCCGCTGTCGAATTGCGGTGCCGATAGACTCGAGGCTTAAGGAACCGAAGGAGTTGCCGTGCAGCAGTTTGTCGCCCCAGCCGTCGTTGAGGCCGATCCCGAAGCCAACGCCACCGACCTGTTGGTGAAGCGTGTTGCGCTGGCACCGAACGAGCCGCTGTTCGCCCTGCCGAACGGCAGTGGCTGGTCTGATGTGAGCGGTGCAGAGTTTCTGGCCCAGGTGCGGGCCCTCGCGAAAGGTCTGATCGCGGCCGGCATCGAGCCCGGCGACAAGATCGGCCTCATGTGCCGTACCCGGTACGAATGGACCCTCATCGACTTCGCCACCTGGTTCGCCGGGGCCGTTCTCGTACCCGTGTACGAGACCTCCTCCCCCTCGCAGGTGCAGTGGAGCCTCAGCGACTCCGAAGCCGTGGCCGTGATTCTCGAAACGCCCGATCACTTCGCCCGGTTCGACGAAGCTCACCCCGAGCTTCCCCTTATTACCAAGGTGTGGCAGATCGACCTCGGTGACCTCGACAAACTGGTCGCGGCCGGCGCAGGCGTCGACGACGCCGAAGTCGAGCGCCGCCGCACCCTCGCCAAAGGCAGCGACCTCGCCACGCTCATCTACACCTCCGGCACTATGGGCCGACCGAAGGGCTGCATTCTCACGCACTCCAACTTCGTCGAGCTCGCCCGCAACGCCGCGGTGAAGCTCAGCGATGTGGTTCACCCCGGCGCATCCACCCTGTTGTTCATCACCACAGCTCACGTCTTCGCGCGGTTCATCGCCATCATCTGCGTTCACGCCGGAGTCAAGGTGGGTCACCAGGCCGACACCAAGCAGCTGTTGCCCGCCCTCGGTTCGTTCAAGCCCACCTTCTTGCTCGCGGTACCGCGGGTCTTCGAGAAGGTCTACAACTCGTCTGAGCAGAAGGCTGAGGGCGACGGCCGCGGCAAGATCTTCCGCCAGGCTGCCGACGTGGCCATCGCTCACTCCGAGGCTCTGGATGCCGGGCACGTCCCGCTCGGCTTGAAGATCAAGTTCGCACTCTTCGATCGCCTGGTCTACTCGAAACTTCGCGCTGCGCTCGGTGGCCGCACGAAGTACGCCGTGTCGGGCTCTGCTCCACTCGGACACCGGCTCGGGCACTTCTACCGCTCGCTCGGCATCACCATCCTCGAGGGCTACGGCCTCACCGAGACCACAGCGCCGGCCAGTGTGAACCTGGTGTCGCAGTTCAAGATCGACACTGTCGGCCCGCCGCTACCGGGGGTGGGCATCCGTATCGCTGAAGACGGCGAAATTCAGGTCGCTGGCATCAACGTGTTCGCCGGCTATTGGAAGAACGAGAAAGCCACAGCCGAAGCCTTCGACGGCGAGTGGTTCAAGACCGGCGACCTCGGTGCGCTCGACGACGACGGGTTCTTGACCATCACGGGCCGCAAGAAGGAGATCATCGTGACGGCCGGCGGCAAGAATGTGGCCCCTGCTGTGCTCGAAGACCCCATTCGCGCGAACCCATTGGTCGGTCAGATCGTCGTGGTGGGCGACCAGAAGCCGTTCATCTCGGCTCTGGTGACGCTCGACACCGAAATGTTGGCCACCTGGCTCGGAAACAACGGTCAGAAGGCCGACATGACGCTCGAAGAGGCATCGCAGAACCCGGCGGTGCTCGCCGAGATTCAGCGGGCCGTCGACGCGGCGAATACGAAGGTGTCGCGCGCTGAGTCGATTCGCAAGTTTGTCGTGCTCTCGTCTGACCTGACAGAAGAAAGCGGGCACCTCACGCCGAAGCTCACCATCAAGCGCAGCGTCATCATGAAAGACTTCGCGCCGACGATCGCGAGCATGTACTCGAGCGCGCCGACGACGTCGGGTCAGTCGCTGGTTCACTGAGGTACGCCAGAGTGGCTGGGCAGACTCGATAGTGCTCAGGTTGTGTATGGTCGTGGTTGTCTGACCCATGGCGGTAATGGTGTTGTGGGCAAAGGTCCGCGTCTTCGTGATCTGATTTGGGAGCAGGGTCGTGGGGTTTGTTCCCAGTCGATGC